>JACCSX010000213.1 GCA_013812775.1 Tatlockia sp.
CGCGATACAGCGAAGGGGCTTGAGCTGCTGGTAAAAGCGGCTGCTGAAAATTCCTATACGGCCATGGTTGCTCTTGGTGAATTAGCAATCAAACAAAACCAGCTATCTACAGCTAAGGATTGGCTCACTAAAGCTGCTAATAGCAACCCCCATGAGGTTCGAGCAGATTTGGCCTTAGCACGTTTGTACAAGGAACCAAAATTGCTTGCTGATCCTAAAATGGCGTTTATGTGGACAGAGAAAGCTGCGCAAAAAGGCTCTCCTGAGGCACAGCAAGCCTTGGCTTTGATGTACAAAGACGGCAAGGGCGTTAATGCAGATCCCGTTTTGGCCGAACAATGGCAGCTAAAAGCTAAGGCAAAAGTCAAAGAGAAGGAATCAAATGGTATTGCAGCTGAGGTCCAAGCTGCGCGGTGGTTATCTAATGGTAAAGCCGAGAGTTTTGCTGCCGATAATTACAGTTTGGGTGGAATTTACCGTGCTTGGCAGAATCCACTCTCTTTAAAAGAGAATAATTATAATTCTGCCCCGCAAATGGAAGAGTTAACCCGTTCCGAACTTTACAGGCCGAATTTTACAATGGCTAAGCCTAAAGAAATTCCGATTAATGATTATTTTGATCTTATTGCACCCACACTGAACGCAAATAATTCTGCCACCTGGACTTTCCCTCGTTATACTTTAAATAAGCAAATTGAGGATTTGCAAAAGAATGAATCGATGGTAGTCGATCATAAAAGCAGAGTTTCAATGGTAAATGAAGGCACGCCTTATCCTGAAAAGTCAGGTCCCCAAAAATTTAATTACTTCAGTGAAAAAACGGAAGGTTGGAAAAATAAATCCAATTATCAGGCAGTCATTAATCAACTTTATAACCAAGCTATTTTGGGTGAGTCCAATGCTCAATTTGAAATAGGACAGCTTTATCAATACGGTGTTGCAGTTGTTAAAAGTCCACAACAAGCGATTACCTATTATCAATTGGCTGCTGCACAGCAGGATCTTCGGGCTGAATATAATCTGGGTGTCTTGTATTTGGAGGGGCAAACCAATCCTGTCGATTATAAGCAGGGGATGAGTTGGATTATTGATGCTGCTTTTAAAGGTAATGTTTATGCTCAATACGCTTTAGCCAATATTTATGACAAAGGGTATACAGACGCTAAGGGTGTAATGGTAGTTCAACCGGATTCACAACAGGCCCTTGCAATGTATTATCTTGCCTCCTCCAATGGTTACGGTCCTGCTGAATATCGCTTGGCTGATTATCTGGTAAAACAAAAGCAGTCTGGATTAAGTATTTTGGCAAAGGAAAATCGTACTAAATTAATCAGACGTCTTTATCAGGGAGCGGCGAATCAGGGTGTGGCTGAAGCGGAGCTACCTTTGGCTTATTACAATGCAATTGATGACTCTAGTCCTCAGAAACAAAGAGAAGCCTTTCAAGTAGCTAAGAACGAAGCTAAAAAGGGTAATGCTGAGGCAGCCCTCTTGTTGGCAATGATGTATGAAAGAGGCATTTCAGTAACACAAAATCAAGTGGAAGCTCTGTATTGGTATCAACAAGCTGCCCTAAACCCTGTAAATGCCTTTATTCTCGGTACTTACTATAGCCAAGGCACTGGCCTGACCAAAGATGTAGAAAAGGGTAAGGCCCTCCTGCAACAGGCTGCTGATGCCGGTTTTTCTTATGCCTATCTCAATCTAGCAGTATTAAAAGAGCGAGCTGGCGAAGAATTTCTTTCCGACTTGGATAAGGCACGCACGGCAGGCAATAGTACAGCAGGATTGTTATTGGCAGATTATTATTTGGCTCAGGGGGATTCTCCTGAGAGAATGAAACAGGCCAGAGAAATTTATGAGCACTTTGCTGAAAAAGGTGATAAAGAAGCCCAGGTTAAACTAGGTTATCTCTATGATACTGGTTTAGGCGCAAAACTTAATCATGAAATGGCAGCAAAATGGTATCTTGCCTCTGCTGAGCAAGGTGATGCGACTGCACAATTTCTGTTAGGACAACTTTATCAACTAGGTCGTCTTGGTAAAGAGCCAAATTATACTGAAGCCAAAAAGTGGTATGCTTCGGCACAGAAAAATTATGCAAAAGCCGCTGTGGCTCTGGGTTTTATCTATGATACTGTAGACGATAATTACCTTAAAGCGATGAATAGTTACGAATTGGCAGCGGGTAAAAAAGACGTTATTGGGGAGTATGACTTAGCCCTGATGTACGTTAAAGGCAAGGGCATACCCGTTAATTACACTAAAGCGATAGAATACTTCTCTAAAGCTGCAGAACAAGGCTATTCTGCGGCAATGACGCAATTAGCTGAGCTGTATTTTAAAGGTTTAGGCGTTGCTAGAAATGATCAAAAAGCGCTGGAACTTTATAAAAAGGCGGCTGCTTCAGGCGATGCTGATGCTCTTTATCAACTTGGTTTGTTATCTGAAACTGGTATTGCTACTAAAATTGATTATTCGAATGCGGTTAGTTATTACGATCAGGCAGCCGCAAAGGGTAATGAACAGGCGAAGCTTGCTCTTGCCAGGATCTATCAATATGGTTTGGGCATGAATCAAAATAGCGAGCAGGCAAAATCTTTGTATAACGACTTAGCTGCTAATAATAATGGTTACGCCCAATACCAGTTAGCCCTAATCCAGCTTAATGCAGCAGGCGATGGTAAATCCAATGAGGTTAAGCGTTTATTAACTCAAGCCAGTGCCAATGGTAGTCTACAAGCCCGCAAAATGTTGCAGTGGTTGGATGCCCAAGGGCAAGACAAAAAGGTAAGCTTCATTGAACCAATGATTATAAATGCAGACCCTTCCTGGGCTAAACAATCTGCTGACTTGATGTATTTTGATGCACTAAGTGAATGGAACCGAGGTGATGAGGTGTTATCACGCCAGATTTTAAAACGGCTAATGACCGAATTCCCCAAATACGGACCAGCTAAAAGCACTTATGAACATTTAAGCCAACACACAAATGCTTTTTCAGTAGTTGTTAATGAACTGAAGATCTAAATTGGCAACTGTCTTGAATGGGAATAGCAGGTATGCTACATGTTGTTGCGAACATGACGAGCTAGCCCGCACCGTGCGGAGAGGGCTGCTCTTCAGTAATGGGGAGTGGCGACTAAATCCTCACCTCAAATTTAACGAACAAATCGCAACAAGCTTATATATTGAGGATAGTCGGTTACAAAATCCCCCTTGCTGATGAGCTTAAAATCTTGAAATTCAAAACCAGGGGTTACAGCACAACCTACCACCGTGTACGATCCTATAGACTCAGCACAAAAAATATTTCCCGCTTTCACTGTCCATTGTAAATGTTCAGTATCGCCGCCTAAGATTACCTCATGGAGAGTAGTGTCTTTCCGCTCTATTTGCACACTTATCCGGTCTTACCCCCAACATTTAAAATGAAAAGAGAGAGATTGCATGACATCAATTGAAAATATAATCGGAGATTACAACGTATTCTTCTCTGATTTGCTTTATCGAATGAAAAAACTGGCATTAGTATCAGTGGGATGCCGATGAGTCACCTACTTTATCGAACGACAACCATCGCTGAATATGAACAAATGCGTTATAAATTAATAAATCATTGCAGCGAATTTGTGGAAACACAGTTTAATGATCGAGCTGTTTCTATTAACGACGATTCTTAATTGAATCTTGTCGTTTGGGACTTCCATAACGTTTGCGATATTTTTTATGTTGAAGCCTTAAATGTTTATGTAATTTTCCACCACGCTTTTTATTCTCTAAGATAAATTGGTAAATCCACTCATGGCTTAAATTAAATAAGCTATGAAGTTTTGCATACCCACAAATTTGCTCTGGACTCCTCTCTTCCTTTATTTTCTCGCTAACAAGGGGTTCTGTGGAAGATCTTCCACACGACCCCTTCTGGGCGCTTATTTTTTGAATCCCAAACATTGTAGGCTTAGTAATTTGGTAGGTAACAGGATCACAGCAATGTGGTCCTGTTACGTGCGCCAGGCATGGCGTATTTTTAGGCGGTGCAAGTCCGCTGTGGGCCGTATCGGTCGGAACCACGAGTCTAGGCAAGGGTGTCCAGCGCGAGCTGGAATCTGAAGGAAGCTGACGACACAGCATAGGTTGTGACGAACAGAAACCTGATAAAAGGCTGTTTCCACAGGTAAATCCGGCGTACGACGGAGAACACCAATAATCGATCGTAAGTGGAAACAGTAGATCAGGCATGACCGTGTGAAGGAAATACGTCTTACCCTGGGAGATCTTCTACTCTGTTTGCTGAACGCAAACTATTGATGAAGTGATTCATCAAGACAAGGTAGAAGAAGTCAGCAGAGGGCATATTAGGTTATGTAAAGTAACTGAAGGCCTGAATTAGTTAAACCAGAGAAAGTTACAGAAGACTCATTAAAGATGGAGTAGCAGAAAAAGATGAAGAACCATCACCAACGTACAAATAATCTTCAGCGTATGAAGGGAGTGAACCACGATGGGCAACAAATCTTAACGGTGTCTACAGACTACGAAACTCTGACGAAGCATTTGATGGAGGAGATTTGCAAACCAGCCAACTTGAATCGGGCTTATAAACGTGTAAAAGCGAATAAGGGTGCGGCAGGCATTGATGGGATGACTATCGATGAGTGATCTTGCTACCATAAAGTAGACACAACGAAACCGAACATGATGTATAATATTTGTTCATTCGAGGTGTATTATGAGTAAACGAACAAGAAATTACGATAAAGAATTTAAGTTAAATGCAGTTATATTATTTAAGGAAAGTGGAAAATCATACAATGTTATTAGCGAAGAATTAGGTATTCCTACCTCTACTTTGGTGGGCTGGGTTAAAGACCATGAAGCCTCTGGTGCTAAGTCATTTCCAGGAAAAGGTAATATAAAACAATCAGATATAGAAATAATGCAGCTGCGTAAGGAGCTGGCCATTGCCCGTGAAGAGAGGGACATATTAAAAAAAGCACTGGGCATCTTCTCATCACTAAAAAAATGAAGTTTTTATTTATGAAAATCCATGCACATAAATTCAGTATAGAGAGGATGTCCCTAATGTTTGATGTATCACGTAGTGGTTATTATCGTTTTGCCAGGGAAATTGTGTCAAAGCGTGTCAAAGAAAATGAAATATTATTAGAGAAGATTAAGAAAGCACATGTAAAAAGTAGACAAACCTATGGAAGCCCAAGAATTCAGGCTGAAATAAAATCACAAGGTGATTATTACTCGCGTAAAAGGATTGCTCGTCTAATGCAACAAGAAGGTATACAAGCAAAGATGAAAAAACGGTTTAAAAAAACAACTAAAGTCAATCCCAAAGCTAAGGTTGCTCCAAATTTATTAAATCAAAATTTTGCAGCAGACAAACCAAATCAACGCTGGGTTGCCGATATAACCTATATTGCAACAGCTCAAGGATGGCTTTATGTCGCTGCTGTATTAGACTTATTTTCGCGACGAATTGTTGGGCTTGCAATGAGTGAACGTATGACTTCTGAATTAGTAATAAATGCTCTAAAACAAGCACTTACTCATAGAAATCCAGAGCAAGGCCTTATGCACCATTCAGATAAAGGATGTCAGTACACTAGCAAGAATTTTCAAGATCTACTTAAAGAAAATAAGATCACTGTCAGTATGAGTGGTACTGGTAACTGTTATGATAATGCAGCCATGGAGAGTTTTTTTCATACGTTAAAGACAGAACATGTTCACTTCGAACATTACAGAACCCGTGAACAAGCTAAATTAAGTATCTTTGAATTTGTAGAAGTATTTTATAATCGTCAACGCCTTCATTCGACACTGGGATATCTTGCTCCAGTAGAGTATGAAAAAAAGAGGCTCTGCCCCTTAAACCCCGGGATATTTAAAGACATGGGTACCTCAAGTCCTGCAATATTCCAAGAAATTAGGAAGGTCTAGATCAATCCATAATCATGTCACGATCATCGGCTTCCATCCTGTGTCGTGGAGAAAGCGCAGTAAAATAGATCAATGAGTTCACTTATTAAGTTTTGCTAGATAAGATGGTATGGATGTTCGGCTTAGAAGTGTCTACAAAAAGGTTGCAAGTTCA
>JACCSX010000222.1 GCA_013812775.1 Tatlockia sp.
ATATACCCTTTTTTTATTAATAATCATTTAAACCACCTAGTTAGTTGCGAGACAGTATATCTCTATTTAGGTGGCCAATTTAACTGTACCACTACAATGCCTTTTTCAAAATTTCATTGTTCTGATTAAGATCAGCAATAGCGCGGTCTAATTCAGTAAAGGCTAAGTTTGAACCGTTAAAAACTACAGTCGAATCACGTCCCCATACAAACATGAGCGGTAAATTTATTCTTGGCTGGTGGAAAATCCCGTATTTTGCTAGTAAGGCTTGCACGTCGCTAGCGGCATAAAGTCTACCCTTATCCCCTAAATCGTAGCGAATGCGCGGTGATGAACGATCATTACGCGTTGTTGTGAAAACCAAGGAATCTTTGTCTTCAGGTTTTTCCTTAGATCCATCTAAACATTCGACATGGTAGTTCCAGGTGTCGTAATGGAAGACCATCGGCAGGCCTTTATTTTCGCCGTAAAGTTCCCGAGCAAGTCCTGGATTTTTTTCAATTGCCTGCCGCACCACCATTTCATCTTCGGTTTCAACACCGAGATTGATATCTAAATCAGAAGCGCCGTAGGAAGAATAGATTTGATTAAAACCATCCTTTTTCAAGACATCACGCATTGCTTCTGAAATGGCTTGTCCACCGACAACGCCAATGGCGCAGAAATCAGCTAAATTATGACCCTTTAGTTTTATAAAATCGGCTAAATCTTTAAGGAAGGGAGGATAACCAGCAATAACCATTAGGGCTCGTTCATGGTTTAAGGTCTCAGCAATTCCCTTAATTTCGCTTTTAAAGTGGTTGATAAATTTTAGTTGAGTTTGGTTGAATTTTGGATTAGCCATTTGTTGGTTTAAAGCATCATTCAACAGCAAGTTGCGATTCTTTAACATCGCTTTTAGCGCCAAATCAATTACCCTAGCAACAAGTTCTTTACCATTAGGAGACCAGGAATTTGTTGGTGCAGATTTTTCCACTTCCAATTCAAGCTGGCGTTTATCATCCTTGGCTATCCGCAACAATTCATCCAGAATCTTTTCTTTATCTGGACCTACTGCAAAGACTGAACCTGTTTGTCGCATTAGTTCATAACTGGTTAAACCCGTAGCCCAAGGGCCTAAAGCAAAGGCATTTATATAACTGAGCCTTCGATCGCCATAATGGAGTTTGGCAGCCAATTCCAATGATTTTTTTACTGTATCTAATTCTGGCTCCCCCCGTACCCAAACGGTTGGTTTTCCTGTTGTTCCTGTTGAGGTATCCGTTTTATAATTTCTTGGATATTTGCCATGTAAATGCGTGTCGGAATCATGCTCCTGCGGCTTAATATAGTTTGCTTTCGTGGTTAAAGGAATATCACGGAAAGAGGTATCAGCAACATCCATTCCATTAAAGGTCGTTAAATGTTGGGTGTAGGCAGGAACATCTTCATAGGCTTCGTGAAAACGTTTTTTAGCTAAAATTTCACCGGTTTCAAAGATTTGCTGTTCTGTGCCAAAAAATAAAAAACGAACCTTAATGAGATTGATAGAGCGAATAGTCACCTGATATAGCCAACTAAAGAAAGACCCTTTAAAAAAATCAGAGACAGGATCAGACCAATGTTTAATAAGGCGTTGGTTATGTTGGCCGGCATGGCGTAAATGTTCTCCAGCCGCAGATTGCATTTCTTTTTCGGTACGACTTGGTTCGTTTAAATCCGATTTCCATAGTTTTTCTTGTAATTTATTAATGAGAACTTCATCTGCATCATCATTGGCATTTTCGCCAAGGTATTTGATTAATGAGCTGCGATTGAGAGTGAATTGTTTGGTTTCACGCTGGCCATTCTCAAGAAGTTGAGTTGCCTCAATTTGAATCGTTTTATAAAAAAAGGAGCCTGGAAAACGGTGTAAAGTCACACCATTTTTACCTAATTCATTACGTGGATTTGTTTCACCTTGTTGAAATAATAGACGTTCTCCATATTCTGAATGATTGAAAACAACAACCGGCGAGTCAATTTTATAGATTGGCATTATATATCCTCAAATTATTTCAAGGCAATTTATCAAAACAACATTAACTGAATATTAACTGTTCAATCAAAAGCTAACTTCCTTTCCCACCCGCTTTTCTATAAGATTAATTGGAGCGTTTTTTTAGATTCATAAAATAAGAGAACTGGATGATTATTGCCTATCTAAGTAAAGAAAATTTACAGACCTATGAAATTAATGAAAACAATCTTTCTTTATTGAATGAAGCAATCTGGATTGACCTTCTCTGCCCTACCAGAGAAGAAGAACTGCAGCTGGAACAGCGATTAAGTTTAGCTATCCCAACTCGGGAAGAAATGCGTGAAATTGAATTATCCAGCCGTCTTTATAAAAACAAGGATGCGCTGTTTATGACAGCCTCTATGATTGCTCATTCGGAATCCCCCGAACCAATACATGATGTGGTCACCTTTGTGCTCACAAAGAAACAATTAATTACAATACGATACATTGAACCGCAGGCCTTTAAATTATGTGTATCCCAGTTAAATAATTTTGATTTTATCCATAATGATGCAGCTACGATACTCATTGAATTGCTTGAAGCAAACGTAGACCGCTTGGCAGATATCCTCGAAAATGTCAGTCATCATCTGGAAGAATTTTCCAAAGTTATTTTTAAGGTCGATGAATCTGGGGAAAAATTAAATTATCTAACTATGATCCAAATAATTGGAGCTAATGCCGATTTAAACACTAAAGTCCGCGAATGTTTAGTTACTTTTAGCCGCCTGATTCCCTTTTTTGGCCAATCAGCAGGCTCGCAACTTGATAGTGCCAGACAAACAAGGCTTAGCACTCTAAGCAAAGACGTGGGCTCTTTGAGTGATCACTCTAGTTTTATTTCAAGCAAAGTAAATTTTCTTCTGGATGCGACCCTTGGAATGATTAACATCGAACAAAATGCAACCATTAAAATTTTTTCAGTGGCAGCAGTAATCTTTTTACCACCAACTCTGATTGCCAGTATTTATGGAATGAATTTCAATTTTATGCCGGAATTGTCCTATAAATGGGGGTATTCAATGGCGCTGGTATTAATGTTTCTATCCGCATTAATTCCCTACAAGTTTTTCAAACATAAGAAGTGGCTTTAAAATGCAGGGCCTGCAGGCAGGCCCTGATAAGGCTTTAAACACCCGGAACAGACGGTGTTCCAGCACCAAAGAGACTTAAAACCAATAGAACCACAAAAATGACAATAAAAATGAAGAATAAAATTTTTGCAATATCGACTGCCGTTGAGGCAACACCTCTAAAGCCGAAAGCACCGGCGATTATTGCAATTACCAGGAAAATCAAAGCCCATGTTAACATTGCTAACTCCTTTTAGTTTTCATAAACACATTATTTACAGGATCAGTTTAATAGTAAGCATGAACCAGGAATTTGTAAACAAAAGCTTAATCATGCGGATTTTTGCGGGTATATCCCAAGGCTTCTAAACGATCTTCAATATCGGGGTGCGTAGCAAAGGCGGTAGTCAATGATTTCATGGCACCTATAGTAGAGGGGTCAAAAAGATACGAGGCCTGTCTAAGATGCTCATGCGCAGTATTGTTATACTCCTGTGAATATTGCTCTGCATGCGCATCATTATCTTGAGAAATTTTAAGTAAAGCCCGCGCCATCGGTTCATTATCGCGCATTAACTCAACAGCCCCTGAATCCGCCATATATTCTCTTGTCCGACTTAAAAAGAGAGCAAGGACGAGAGTTATTAAGGGTAAGACATAGCGCAAAATCATAATAACCATGACAATTTGGTTATTATCACGCCTGTTTCCATTTCTGCCGAAAAGGACTGAATAAAAAAGAACATCAACAATTATGAGCAAAATATTAGAAAGAACAGCAACCATTAAGGTTAATTTAATATCATGATGGCGTATATGGCTTAGTTCATGCGCCATGACGGCCTGCATTTCGGCACGATCCAATTTTTCCATTAAACCGCGGGTAATAGCCACCATTGCAGATTTTTCACTGTAGCCAGAGGCAAAGGCATTCATATAGTCTGCATTAATGACAAAAACCTTGGGCATAAAATTCAAGCCTGCCGCCACTTTCATCTCTTCAATGACGTTATAAAGTTGTTTTTCTTGCAAATTCTGCGCTGTCTCCGGGGTAATTTCGCGCGAATCTGTACCCAGCAACATAATTTTGTCGTAGAGAGAATAGGTTATTAGTAGTGAAATTCCGGCAAAGGCAGCCATTAACAAGGTTGCAATGGGTAGAACTCGAAAGGTAAGAAGGGCTGTCAAAGCTTGAGTTAATCTAATCTGGGGGTAACTCGAAATAATTATAAATGAATCTACAATCAATCCCACGGCCACATAGATAGCAATAAAGAGCACAATCACCCAATGGGTTTTGCGCTCATTACGCTTAATTTGCTCACGCCAATTGCCAGCGGATGCATGATAATCATTAAGTGCCATCTTAGACCTAGAATTTAACTGTATAGTTTTCACTTTCCTTTATCTTTTCATCAGGAAGTGACCAGTATTCATACACTTTATCTAATTTATCAGGGAAATAGCCCACGATCATGGCTTCAAAAAATGACTTCTTCTTGGCTTCATAGCGCTCGACACTATCGTTGTAGGCTTGTTTGGAGTAGGCTAATTTATTCTCGGTATTGACTATTTCTTCCTGCAATTGCAAAACGTTTTGATTAGCTTTGAGATCAGGGTATTGTTCAAAGACTACATTCAAGCCAGAAGCAATTTGCGAAATGCCGTTTTCCGCAGCGATACGTCCTTTTTCATCACCAGCAGCCTTCGCAGCCTGAGCTTGATTACGCAAAGCCACTACATCCTTAAGGGTAGTCTTTTCATAATCCATGTATTGTTTTACTGTATTAATTAAAGACTCGAAGACTTTAAAACGACGGTCTAATTGAATATCAATTTGTCGTTTATTATTGTTAATTGATTCAATATAGTTAATCAAGCTGTTGTAAATTCCAACGCCCCAAAAGACAAAAATTGCGGCTATTACTAAAATCACAATTAGAAAGGTGCCCATTTCTCCATCCTTTTTAGTTAATACTTCAATTAGGTATAGCTCTAAAAGGAGGTGAAAATCAAATTTTAGTGAAATATTTAACCTGATTAGATCGGAAGGTTGGGCCGCGACCCAACTTCAAAGCTTCCCGCGAAGGGGGGTGATTAAATTTTATCTATTGCTGGCCATAGGTGATAAAAATGATGAACCGGACCATTACCTTTACCGATATCCTCATCCTTAGCCGCATCTATTGCATTAAAAATATACTTTTTTGCAATTGTACAGGCACTAAGCAAGTCTAGTCCAAGTGCTAATCCTGATGCGATTGCTGCTGAAAGTGTACAGCCTGTACCATGAGTATTTTTTGAATCAATTCTTAAGCTTGTAAACCAGCGCGAAAGACCTTGTTGATCAAGGAAAAGATCATTGGAATGATTATCGGTCAAATGCCCTCCTTTCAAAAGAACTGCGGCAGATCCTAATTCAAGCAATTGCTCAGCAATCGCTG
Source organism: Tatlockia sp. (assembly GCA_013812775.1). Taxonomy (GTDB): domain Bacteria; phylum Pseudomonadota; class Gammaproteobacteria; order Legionellales; family Legionellaceae; genus Tatlockia. The sequence continues at coordinate 5,559 of JACCSX010000222.1, forward strand.
GCATTTCTTCTGCTAAACAACTAGTCTTTAACCCTAGCAAAGCCTTTGCTTCTGGTAAGTTCGGGGTTATTAGGTTTGTTAAAGGAATCAGACAAGTTTTCAAAGCTTGCAAAGCCTCGGGAAACAATAAAGGATCACCGCTTTTTGCGACGAGAACTGGATCAAGCACAATAGGAATATCCTTTGCATTTCGGCTAAGAAAATCTGCAACCAATTCGACAATCTCTGTCTTGAAAAGCATGCCAATTTTAATGCTATCTGGCCGGATATCGCTAAAAATTGCTTCCAACTGCTCTTCGATTGCCGTTAAGGGCAATTCATAACAGGATTTTACACCTTGGGTATTTTGTATCGGCAGAGCAGTTAATACCGTCATTCCATAACAACCAAAGGCTGAGAAGGTTTTTAAATCGGCCTGGATTCCAGCGCCGCCAGAACCATCAAATCCGGCAATGGATAGGGTTTTGTTTTGCATGCTCATAAATTGCTCTCATATTGGCTGGCTACAACAAATTCATTAAATAATGCCCAGTCAGGTTTAAATAAAGCATTAACAAAGGATTGCTTGAAAGTACCAAGCTCTTCGGTTTGCTGGTAGCTTTGTTGGCCGCATAAACCAAAAAAGGCAGTTGCTAATAAGGAGGCTTTGTAAGTTGTTAGATTTAGAGACGCAAAGGCGGCCATTACCCCGGTAAGAGCACAACCCATTCCTGTCACCACAGGCATAAGGAAGGAACCAAAGGGTAGATGTACTTCGCCTCTACCATCACTAATCAGATCAACAGGGCCGCTAACTACTACAAGGGTCTGGAGGCGATGAGCCAACCTCTTTGCAGCCATGCTCGCTTGCTCAACTGTGCGCGCGGTTTCGACTCCCTTGGTCATACCCTCTTCCTCTGCCAAAGCCATTATTTCGGAGGCATTTCCTCGGATGGTAGTCACATAAGGAAAAAGGGATTTAGCCGCATCGGTCCGTAACCGGCTTGCGCCAGCGCCGACCGGATCAAGAATCAAGGGTTTATTCTGTGATTGTGCCAGGCGTGCGCTAAATAAGGCTCTTTCACAAAAGGCCTGATCCAAGGTCCCAATATTAATATAAACGGCATGGCTTAGGCCAACAAGCTCCTCAAGTTCGTCTAAGGACTGAGACATTAATGGTGCTGCGCCCAAAGCTAATAAACTATTAGCTACAAAATCCATAGTAACTACATTAGTCAAACACAACACTAAAGGTTTAATTTCCCGCAAAGAACTTAAAGCGAGTTCTAATTCTTTCACCAGCTGCGTCATATCTGATTCTCCTCAACTAGTTGGCGTAAGTTCCTAGTCATTAACGAAGGAGCTGGAGCCTCATGTAAAACGCCAATAACAGCGATTCCCTGCGCCCCCGCCGCCATTACTTGGCCGACATTTTGTTGATTAATACCACCAATTGCAATCAGCGGATGTACGGACCGTTGTGCCAATTCCTGCAGCCCCTGAAGTCCCCAAATTCTGCGGAGATTGCTTTTATTGGCTGAGGGAAAAACGGCGCTCGCGGCAACATAATTAACCTCACAAGCATTGGCCAGCTCCAAATCAGCTTCTGTTTCGATAGATAAACCTAAATATTTATCAGCTCCTAAACGTTGTCTAGCAAGGATTGGGCAACCATCTGTTTGACCTAAATGGAGACCATGAGCATTAATCTTCAAGGCCAGTTCAAGGTTATCGTTGATGATTAGGGGTAGGTTATATCGATCTAATAAGGTTTTTAGTTCTAAAGCATACTCCTGTAAAAAAGATGGGCTTGCCTCTTTTTCACGCAATTGCACAGAAGTTACACCTGAGCTGATGCATTTCTCAATAAATTGTAAATAGTCGCTGAGAGGCTGTGAATTACGGTGGGTAACGAGCATTAGCTTATAAAATTCAGCAGTCATAACTTCCTCAAACAGTCCAGGGATCTGGATACCCTTCGAACGGGCTAAATTAGAACAAAGGTAATACTATTGTCAATTAATAGATTAGTTGTTAGGCATACTTTTAGTTTTTACTGAACTTTAAGGTAAAACATACCTCAGAGATACTAGCATTTTTTATTTGCATCTTCTCAGCATGTATTAAAGTAACCACATTGAGATGATCTAATCGTTCGATTCATCTATAATGATTAGGTCGAACGAAAACCTTGAGGTGTTATAAATATGGAATCTTTATCTGCTAACGAGGCAAAGACTCACTTTGGAGATTTACTTCTTAAAGTACAGCGTGCACCTGTTCAAATTAATAGAAATGGCAAAGCAGTTGCAGTGGTATTGTCCGTTGAGGATTATTTAAGCTTAGAGTCTCTAAAAATGCAGTCTCTAAAAAATCGTGTAATACAAGCCAAAGAAGCTATTGCACTCGGTCATATTGTGGATGGAGATCCTTTTTTCGATGATTTATTAAAAGGAAAATTTGATTAAAAATGAGCCAATACCAATTTGTACAACAAGCCCAACAAGATCTTATTCAGATTCGACAATTTACCTTGAAAGAGTGGGGCTCTAAACAATCCATAGTTTATCTCAAAGAATTAAAAAAAACGGTCGAACTTCTCTCAACCATGCCATTAATGGGTAAAAATTGTGCTAATGATTTAGGAAAAGACATCTATCGGTTTTTATACGGTAACCATGCAATTTATTACCTCCTAATGCCACATTTAATAATTATTATTGCCATTCTTCATCAGAGTATGGTGCCAGAAAATCAACTTCGAAGCCGCATATAAAATTTCAGCAAAAATTTCCTCCCATGCCTATTAAAGAATTTTCAGACTTTACTTAGTTCTAACCTCAATCAGTTGATCCACCCAGGTTATAAAAAATGATAGTTGCGGTATAATCAGCGCAAAATTTGTAATCAGGGGTATCTAAAGGATGGGTTATCGTCCACATATAGATGGGTTAAGAGCTATTGCTGTTCTCTTTGTTTTGCTATTCCATGCTGGCCTAACCTTATTCCCTTCCGGTTTTATTGGGGTTGATATTTTTTTTGTTATTTCCGGATTTTTAATTACAGGTATTATTCACAATTCCCTGCAAAAAAACGATTTTTCATTCATACAATTTTATAACAGACGACTCTGGCGTTTACAGCCAGTCTTTATTTGTTTAATTCTTGTTAGCACAATCTTTACTCTAATTTTCTATGTTCCTGAGGATTTGCTTGATTTCAGTAAAAGCGCACGCAAAACCACGCTTTTTCTCTCGAATCAGTATTTTGAACGCGCAACTAATGGCTATTTTGCAGATAACATTAACCAGTTACCTTTACTACATACCTGGTCGCTCTCCATTGAATGGCAATGCTATTTAATCCTGCCTGTTACTATTTATTTGTTAGAACGCTTTTTGGGTGAGAAAAATATTGCCAAGGTCAGCTATATTTTAACTCTGGGCTTTTTCGCCTTGGCCCTCTATTTTTCCTCAGTAGTACCTGCAAAAACCTATTATCTATTCTCAAGCCGAATCTTTGAATTTTTGATTGGTGCAAGTCTTGCCTTGACGCCTCAGCGTTTTGTTTTTAATCGTTATTTGTTAAGTATTTGCGGACTTGCTGCCTTTGTTTCCCTGTTTTATGTAGCCATGCTTCCAAGCATCAGCGTTGGATTTCCGAATTGGTATGCACTAATGATTTGCCTGGCAACGGCGGTACTAATTCGTGCCGGCGAGCAGGAAACAACACCCTTTTGTATCAGACTCCTTTCTCTAAAGCCTGTCGTTTTTATCGGCCTGCTTTCATACTCGCTCTATATTTGGCATTGGCCGGTCTTTGTACTAATTCGTTATCTAAGTATTGAAGAGACAAGAGCAGTTATAGTAATTGCTTTTTGTCTGGTGGCAATTTTTGCTTATCTTTCCTGGCGTTACATTGAAAAACCCTCACGAAAATTATCTAATACTAAATTTAGCCACAGCCTGACCATTCTATTAATCCTGCCTTTGATTGTTTTCCATCTGAGTGATTATGGCGTTAAAAAATTTGATGGCTACCCACAGCGCAGTCCAGAAAGCATTGGGATTTTTACTCTCTTGGAAAAACACTCTTCCAAAATTAGACCTCAATGTATTTTCTATAACCCTCCTCAACTTAATGCTAACTGCGTTTTAGGGGCTAAAAATGCAACAAGCCTGAAAGGCTTCATGATTGGTGATTCTTTTTCCAATCATTCCTGGCGATTTATGGATTTGATTGCTAAAAATGCAAATTTATCCGTTCTCGCTTATTCCACTGCTACCTGTCTTAGTTTGCCGGGTATTTTGCAATACGATTGGGGCGCTTTACATGCAAATGATGTTTATCATTTCTGTAGTGAACAAAATAAACTCCATTACAAGATGATTAAGGAAAACCATTATGATTTTGTAATTTTAGGCGAAGCCTGGCCTAGCTATCTAAATGAACGAATTATTACAAAAAAAGATGATCCTCGTTCGTTAGAGTTAGCAAAGGAGCATATTAGTAAAGCGCTTGATGTGGCATTGGAGCTAATCACATCGAGTGGAGCCAGACCTGTAATCTTAAAATCTACCGCACTGCCACCGACTAATGTTCGTAATTGCTTTTTCAAACATATTGTAAGACGAATAAGCTACAAGCCAGGGGAATGCGATTTTAATCTTGATCCCCAACAAGCAGAATGGTTTGATGAGCTCTTTGCTAAAATGAAGAAAAAATATGCACATTTAATAATTATTGACCCCAAAAAGATACTCTGTCCAAAGGGCAAATGTAAGGCCGATATTAATGGTCTTCCTGTATATCGGGATCAGGTTCATATTACAGATTATGCTTCTTATTTTATGGGCAAATCTTATTTAAAACGGTATAAAAATCCATTGGTGGGTTAATAGGGTTAGATAGATTACCAGGGTAGACCGCTCCCTTACCCCAAAGGCCTTAGAGTAATGCCTAAGAGGGGCAATCGAGTGGATTTAACTGCTCCACCCAACCACAACCCCTTAAAGCTATTTTTTTATATCAAGCAATTTTGAGAATTCGTCCACCGAACCGGTAGTAGACTTGTTTACAAAAAAGCTGCTGCCCCCTCGTATGGGCTGCTTGGAATTTGATGTTGTTTGTATATCAGCACCTCTTCTTTGAGCAGAATTTTCTAAAAAAAGTGTTTTGGGAAAGTTAACTCTTTCTTGCTTATGAGAGCTTCGCTTAGCTTGTATGAATTTGTTAGGGATTGGATTTAAAGTATTATTTAAGGTTCCTTCTAAAACTGTTAATGAAGCCTGTTTGACAAAAACTCTAATTGCAGCTTTTATGTTGTCGACCAGATCATCCAGACATTTAATACTGACTTCTAATATATCTGGATAGTATTCATTGATTTTTTCCAGAGCAACAAGGGCAGATACCCGAATATGAGGG
>JACCSX010000248.1 GCA_013812775.1 Tatlockia sp.
CTACTAGTTAGTCTATCCTATGTCATATTTTCAGATCGTCTTATTTCATTTTATTTGGATATTAATGATAACTCTCTTCATGAGATAGTTTTAATAGCAAAAAATTTCTTGATCATTGTAGCCTTTACACAATTTTTTGATGCAGGGCGAAATATCTCTGCTGGGCTACTTCGTGGCTATGGCGACACCAAAACCAGCATGTGGATGGGGATAGTTTCTTGCTGGATAATTGGTCTGCCTCTTGCAATGATTTTTGCATTTTCGCTCCATTTGGGGGCTATTGGTTTACGCCTTGGAATCATGATTGGGATACTTTACGGTTGCATCCAATTAATCAATCGACTAATTAAGGCAAACCGAACAGACTTTTTTCCAGTTTCATATAAAGCTACAAGCGATGTATTATGATAGAAATTATTACTGACTATTTACAAAATAAGGTAAACGAGCACATGAAAAAAGAAGAAATAAATACCTACGATGAAGTTGTTAACGGCTCCTACAATGTAAAGAGTACTCAAATAAATAAAAATATTTGCATTAATGGTCAAGCAATATTAGATAAGGATGTAATCGTTCAAAAAAATATGACTGTGAATGGTAGATTGATATCACAAAATGTAGATTTTGAATCTGATTTAACTGTAAATGGGACTACATCTTTAAGTAACACAAAAATAGCCGGAAATGCAAAATTTAGGGGAAACTTAAATGCAAAAGATTCGGAATTATTGAATCCTATTGAAATTCTTTCAGATAAATCTGTTTTTGATAATTGCAAAACAAAAAATCTAATCATCAAAGAATTACCAAGCAAAAAAATAGTACAACAGGTTAAATTGATTAATAACACAGAGATTGTTGGTGATATCATTTTTAATTCAGGAAATGGAGAGGCCCATTGTGATGCGACTTCCAGAATTCAGGGGAAGGTTATTGGTGGCACTCTTATTTCAAGATAAGTTTAATCTGGCATCTTATGTTTGCGTATGGGGGTATGTTGCAGTTGCCTCAAAGTTCAGCTAATTATTTGGGAAGTGCAATTGGCTCTGGATTGGGTGGCATTCTCGCAGGCATTGTCGTAATGATTGCATGCTGCACACAATGGTACATTATCAAAACTGATGCCAAGCTTGACATCTTTACTATAAAGTCATTTAGTGAAAATGAGATGATTTTGACATTAAATGACAGGTATCTGAATATCAAGATGTCAATATTGAAACGTAAACATACTGATGAAACCGAAGTGATAGTTTCAACCGTTGTTAATTTTAACAATAAGCTGGGTAAGGTTTATATGTTTATTATTTCCCCGTTTCATAGGTTAGTTATGATGCGGTTAATGAACAATATTCTCAATAAAAATACCCATACTGGTTCATCTGATGACAATGAGTACGGAGTTTTCGGATCCTCGAGCCTGATTGCGAGGAGATTAGTCCAGAAAAGTCTGGTTTTATTAACTAGACTATAAATCACATATCAAACTCATCAAAGATGAACATGTTTTGTGCAAAGGAAATGTTTATTAAACCATGTAATCTATTTAAGATTTTTTTGACCATTGAATTAATAGATGGGGCAAATCAGATTCGTTCGAAAATAAAGATGGGGTTAGAGAGTTTCGATAGATTATTTAATAAAGAGGATGATGTATGGAAGCAATTGAGACAAGAATCATTATTAATGGTTCAATCAAAGATGTATGGGCTGTGTTGACAAATTTTTCTAATTATCATGAATGGAGTCCTGTAATTAATATTGAAGGTAGCCCCATGCTGGGAGCAAACTTGGTGGTATCTATTAAGATAAAAAAGAACAAACCCATGAAATTTAAGCCATCTATTATTACTTTTGAACCTGAATCTGAACTCAAATGGATTGGCCAAATATTTAATAGTCGCTACTTTTTTGTAGGTGAACATTATTTTAAATTACGTTCGATAGATGCTACCAGAGTTGAATTAATTCATGGTGAAACTTTTACTGGATTATTGCTGCCATTATTATGGCCAATGATTGCTAAAGACACTGAGATTGCTTTTGAAAATTTCAATAAGTCTCTTCAGACTCGTTTTTTACCTAATCAGGAAGAAGCCCAAAGCATACATTATTAACCCACCATAAGTTTATTAAATGCACTTTTTTTAGATGACGTAATTGAAATGTTAGAAAAAATGATTAGAAAATTATTGATGATGAGCCAAATATTTTGTCAAATTAGAAATAATTTATCGATTTTAATCCTAGGTGAAAAAGAAAGTCTTAAACCATGATCAATTGCAGAAATTTCATTTGATAATGGTTTTTTCATTCACTCCAACTTAGGTTCTTTTTTAAGTATTTTGTATTGAGCAAGGATTAGGATAGCTCGGTGGTGATACTATTGATGACTTCTGTTTAGAAAACATGTAGGAATATATTTGAGTTGTTGTAAAATTTACAACAACTCCACCACCGGTTTATCTAATGGCAGTTATTTTTTTACCGCAAGGATAAAGCTATACTTAACCAGCTTCCAACTGGCTGATTTTTATGATTAAACAACACTCGTCAACTGCAGAAAAAATAGCTTTATTTCAATCCCTATTTCGAGGACGTTCAGATTTATATCCTCGCCGATTTCAAATTTATATCCTCGCCGATTTCAAAATAGAAAAACTAACAAATCTGGATATGCGCCTGCTTGTAAAAATGAATGGGTTAGAAATGTCTGCCAAAAACCGCGCATTAAGTGCATGGATTGCCAACATCGGCAATTCATCCCCATAGACGATGAGGTTGTATATTGGCATTTGCAGGGATATGACAATAAAGGCCAAGATTTTGTGATGGGTATTTACCCTATGCTATTGGACGAAACATGTTATTTTCTTGCGGCAGATTTTGACAAAGCAACTTGGGAGCATGACGCTGTTGCTTTTCTGAAAACTTGTCATCAAAAAAATTTGCCTGCAATACTCGAACGCTCTCGCTCTGGTAAAGGTGCGCATGTTTGGTTGTTTTTTGAGGAATCGATTCCTGCAGCACTGGCAAGAAAATTAGGTGCATCAATCTTAACAGAAACTATGGAATCTAATCCTGAAATTGGCTTGGATTCTTATGATCGTTTTTTTCCCAATCAAGATACATTACCGCGAGGTGGCTTTGGCAACCTAATTGCCTTACCTCTACAAAAAGCAGCACGTCATGCTGGTAATAGCGTATTTATCGATGAACAATTACAAGTAATTGAAGATCAATGGGCTTATCTTGCAGGTATTAAAAAAGCTACTCGTTTTGTAATAGAGCAATTAGTCAGTGAGGCAGAAGCAAAGGGGCGTGTTGTTGGTATACGATTAGAGATTATTGAAGAAGAAAATAGAACACCTTGGAAACCTCCAGTACCATTGCCAATTATTGATACATTGCCTAAAACTGTACATCTGATTATTAGTAATGAGATTTTTATTGAAAAAAAATCATTGCCAATTATTAAATCGACTGATTCGTATCGCCGCTTTTCAAAATCCTGATTTCTATAAAGCGCAAGCTATGCGATTACCTGTTTATGATAAGCCTCGTATTATTGGTTGTGCTCGTGATTACTTGCACCATATTGGGCTTCCTCGGGGTTGTTTTAATGATATTACGAAATTGCTTCGCGAACTAAAAATTAAATACACCATCCAAGAAGAATTATTTGCAGGAGAGCCATTAGATATTCAATTTTGTGGTGAGCTTAGACCAGAACAACAACTTGCTGTAGATGCGTTAATCCAATCTGATATTGGTGTGCTTTCTGCAACGACTGCATTTGGTAAAACAGTTGTTGCTGCCTGGATGATTGCTCAGAGAAAAACCAATACATTGATTGTTGTTCATACTAAGCAACTACAAGATCAATGGGTAGAGCGACTACAAACCTTTCTGGGGCTTTCTGCTAAAAAAATTGGTCGATTTGGTGGGGGGCGAAAGAAAATTACAGGATTTATTGATATTGCACTAATTCAAAGTCTCACCAAGCATACTGACATTGAGAGCATGATTTCTAAATATGGTTATGTCATTGTCGATGAATGCCATCATATTCCCTCTGTCAGTTTTGACGATATTATTCGGCAAGTCAAAGCAAAATTTATTACGGGGTTGTCAGCCACACTAGTACGTAAAGATGGTCGTCATCCTATTATTATGATGCGCTGTGGTTCTATTCTTCATCGCGTGGATGCTAAAGCTCAAGCTAATGTTAGACCTTTTGAGCATTATGCTTTTGTACGCCCAACAAGTTTTCGTCCTTACAAACAAATGAATGAAAATTTGCGCATTCAATTTCAAGAGTTATATGAAGAATTAATGCATGATGGTTATCGGAACCAAATGATCAGTAATGATGTGATTCATGCTGTCAAAAAAGGACGGTCGCCTATTATTTTAACAGAGCGCAATGAACATCTGGATATACTGCACCAACGGTTAAACTCTGAAGTACAGCATTTAATTGTTCTTAAAGGTGGTCTTGGTGCCAAAGAAATGAAACAAGCAATATCACAATTAACAGCGATTCCTTTGGCTGAAGAACGTGTTGTGCTTGCAACAGGACGATTCGTTGGTGAAGGATTTGATGATGCACGGTTAGATACTTTATTTTTGACATTGCCCATTTCTTGGAAAGGAACGATTGCACAATATGTGGGGCGTCTTCATCGATTACATGATACAAAAAAAGAAGTGCATGTATATGATTATGCCGATTTAGCCGTTCCTATGTTAGAGCGCATGTTTCAACGTAGATCTAGTGCTTATGAATCTGTTGGTTATAAAATAATTCAACCAGTGAGCGCTTACCCCGGATGGCCATCAGATGTTGTCCTTCCTGTTGAACCTCTATGGAAAAATGATTATGGCAATACCATTAGGAGGTTGGTTTCAGATGGTATTGATAACTCATTAGCGCAATTATTCTCAGATGTTGCAATGTTAGAATCTGATCAAATTGATCGTGCCCGGAGTCTCATTGAGGCTTTTTTGTTTTGTCGTTTAGAGACCTTGCCTGAAGCAAAAGGACGATTTAAATTGAATCAGGTATTAACGATTCCATTTGATGGGCTGGGTGGTATGGAGGTAGATTTGCTCTGTTGTGATGCTCGTGTTGCTATTGAAGTTGATGGGATTCAACATCTCTCATCCAAAGAAGCTTATCGTACTGACAGGCGCAAGGATCTGTTATTGCAGGAGCACGGTTACATAGTTTTGAGGTTTCTTAGCGAGGATGTCAGTAAACGTCTTGATATGGTGCTTGATACTATTTTGCGTGTGCTTTCTAAAAATAAGCCGAATCAACAGATAATTAATTAAACCAGACAAGATCTCTCTATTTGTATGGATTATCTTTAGGCTACGATAGGAAGACGTCGAGAAGCCATTCGCAAAACTTTCTGTTCCTGTTATTCGGAGAAAAAAGCAATCCTAAAACAGGAAATGCAGATATGGATTGGTGTTTATAAAATACAGGCATTTAGTTGAAAATTTGTTCGCGAGAATAAAGCACTTCCCGCATTAGCAACAAGTGGTTGCCGATGTGAAATGTCAACAGACCTTAGTTTAAATGAAAAAAAAATCCCACCAATGATTTGGAAAAAACCAATGTGATACAATTCAAGACCGGATATGAAAAATTTAACGTAAGCGCTAAATAAACCCCACCTAGAACCCTCATCAAATCTAAGCGAAACTTCTAAATCTTAAATTATAGGAGCAAGAAGTGAGCGGAGAAGAAAATCAAGCATCCTATTGGCAGGAACACATTGAGTCATGGCGTGCGAGCGGTAAGCGGTTAATTAACCGCTTACAATGATGGATTATTTTTAATATGATTTTCCTAAGGCTGTCCTCATTTTTATATCCGCAGGAATATCTTATGCTCGTATTAAACTGGGTGCTAGTGGTCGAAGATTCAGGGGCATTGCGCAGATAATTTTAAAGGCTTCAATTTATTTTTTTACAAGTGATGCCTCTAGTTCGTGTTTTTCCTGGGACTTTGGCTGATTCTCTAACCCTTTTTTGTTGAAAAAGCTGGATGAATTACAGACTCTGATCTCACTACTTCAGTATTAGCCTCAATTTCTTCACCAGACATGGCACCTTCGCCGGACACGGTTCCTTCACTTGACGTGATTTCTGCATTAGACGTAGTTCCTGCACGAGACGTGATTCTTGCACTAGACGTAGTTTCTGCACTAGACGTGGTTTCTGTACTAGAGGTGGTTCCTGCACTAGACGTGGTTCCTGCACTAGATGTAGTTTCTGCACTAGATGTAGTTCCTGCACTAGATGTGGCGTCTTCACTAGAGGTATCGTTTTCAATAGAATATCTAAACGTCTTTTCTATGGTGTACTTTAAATCATCAATAAAGTCAGTTAATGTTTTTGCAGGTTCCTGGTCCAAATGCATTAAAGGAGACTTATTTTTAGCGTCAAAATACAAAAACAGAAAATTCTCAATGGTGGTGAACGTTTCAAATTCAGGGTAATGGGCTTGGCATGTTTTCTGAAACGTTTTTGTTTTAAACGCTTTGGAGAAAGCAGAGGCATTGTTAGAGGTCTCTAGTAAATTCTTTAGCTTTCCATACTCAATACTTTCCTTGTCGCAATTTTCCAAAGCTTTCTCTAATAAGTATAAAAATTCTTCTTGGGACAACAGTTGGATATTTTTCTTTTTACTAGTTAATTTAAATAAATTTTTGTATACCAACTTCTTTATTTCAGGCACTTTAAAGTGATTTCTAAAACTATATAGACTTAATAGCAGAGCTTCTCGCTCCAGATTATGTTCTTTTAATGACTTACTAAACTCATCGACTAGTAATAAGCCTAATGCTAGATCAGCAAATTTTTGGAAAACTTCATGTGCGAAGGGAACCAATAGACCAAGCAACGCTAGGTCACCACGATTTAGACTGTTATTGTGTAATACCGCCAATAAATGCCTGGCTTGGGCAAGGTAACCGTCTATGTCTTTTAAGTCGGAGCTAAGTTTGTCAAGACTATCTATGTAAGATTTTGTAAGCGCAGGATCAGTTAGTAAAGTGTTTGTATCGATAGCGATGTATAAAGGACTTAAATAAGACACTATTTTTTCGTTTCTTTCAAGGTATTCATTAGAACTATATGTCCAGATTCCACTCAACTGCCAGAGCGTATAATTATTTTTTAGAGAGTCGATTAAAAAGCGTTCCCCAATATCACCAAATGAATTACCAACCAAATGCAGCGAACGAATACTCTTATTTTCTTTCAAAACACTTGCTAGATGCTCTGCACCGATATCTCCAATTTGATTATTTTCAAGAGATAAAGATCCAATAGAATTATTCTTCTTTAAAGCGTCTGCTAAAAACCCTACGCCGATATCATCTATTTGATTATTATCAAGAGATAAAGAATAAATAGAATTATTCTTCTTTAAAGCATCTGCTAATAACTCGATCCCTTTAGTACTAATTTTGTTTATTCCTAGCTTAAGATGTTTAAGAGTTTTGTTCACATTCAAAGCATCTGCTAGGAGCCTTACCTCAACTTCTTCTGTCAAATTAAGAGATATGTGTGTAAGACTTTTATCGTTATTTTTTAGTTGTTCTAAGGTTGTCTTATCTAAATGGGTTTGCACAGAACGTCTCGATTCTTAAATCACCTGGTACTTTCATTGTACATTAATTGATCTTAAAGGGCAAATATAATCACCTATATCCTAATCAGGATATAGGTCTTTCAACAATCAGTAGAATTGATGCTTGTAAGGCAATCAGAGCTTACGAAGCACAAAATCACCTTAACCCAGTTCCTATTATTGCGTTAACTGATAGCTGCGACCCTCAGGAAGTAGCTCATATTTGGAAGCTGGCATGCAAGACGTGCTAGCCAAGCCTCTTATAAAGGAAAAAGCCGAACAGTTAATAACATGATGCAATTGAGCCTGATTTATGAGTAAAAAAGTTAATATACAAACGTTAGTCAAAAACTTGAAATTAGCACCCAGATAGCACAGGGGTGCGCGAAGCCTAGTATCAATCCAAATTACATATAGAGCTTCTTGAAAATTATAATGCTTACCTTTTTTCTATTGAAAGCCTTTCTGCTAGGAAATGATCTAATGTATTATAACTAATTTTGTGCATAATATTTGGCTTGATTGTGCTAAAATCCAAAATTTTTTATTCTTACATGACATAGATTAGTAAGATAGTATTTTATAAGGAAGCACTCAATATGCATAATCATATGGGACTGAATACGTTATCTAGTGAATTAGGCAAACCAATAGACTCGATTACATTCGAGGAATTTATAACGAATTGGGATTTGGCCTATGAGAGGGAAATACAACACATTAAATTATTTAATGAACAATATAACTGTACTCTTTCAGAAAAACAAAAGGCTTATTTCGTAAAGGCGTTTTACCATATTAGAGGACATTTTCATGATTTTCTTTGGTTCATGGGCAATATTGCACCTGATATTCAAATTAAAGAAATTATTATAAATAATATAGCTGAAGAATTTGGTGGCAATTACGGCTCTCATGAAAAACTCTATTATCTTTTTGCAGAATCAATGAATATTGATATTCAAGAAGAAATTGAAAATGAAACAACTTACGAACATTATATTGCTCAATTTAATAAAGGTCATTTAAACTGGCTGAGAAAGCATGAGTGGTTAAGCTGTTTGGCTGCTTTTGCAGCTTATGAACATCTTGATAATATTGATTACCGAACTTTATCACTGCTTGCGCGCAATATTGGTACATCTTCTCGGGGTTTAACGTTCTTTAAGGTACATGAAAAGGTAAGTCATTTTTCGGCGTTATCGGATTTATTAGAAAATGCATGGCTTGAGAACTCTGAAAAAATAAAAAAGGGTTTCAATTTTATAGGATCTCATCAATTGCGCATGTGGAATCAACTGTCGGATAGGGTATTTTGTGATGAATTTATGGAAGTCGATTCTAACCCCAGTGAACAAAAACAAACTCAAGCAATTTGCTGTTGATTCTCGACGCCAACTGTTTGCTTTTGGGGTAGTTCTTTTTATTAACTACCCTTTGTATTATGTGATTTGGTTAAATACAACGCAAAGAAATTATGAAAATTTGCCGTTACGTTTAATTGCAAGCGCGTTATGTGTTCCTCTTATCTTTAATACTTATTGGCCCAAAAAAACGTTACATTGGCTTACTATTTATTGGTGCATAACGGCTTGTTACTGCCTGCCCTTCTTTTTCACCTTTATGTCCTTAAAAAATAATATCGATGCTTTGTGGTTAATGAATTTGGTCTCAGCTACTTTTTTCATCTTGTTACTTTTTGATGTTATCACGTCTCTTACACTGCTTTTTGTTGGCACATTAACTGGATTTCTAGCATTTAAGTTATCCGGATCGATATTATACTATCCGCCCGGAGCGCTGAGCCTAAGTCAGATAATCGCAACCTTCTTTCCGGCTATTCTTATTGGCAGTATTTTTGCCCGTAATAAACAGGTTATTGAAGAGATTAGGCGCCGTTCGATTAAAGCGGAAGAAAGTAGTCGGGCAAAAACTGAATTCATAGCCAATATGAGCCATGATATACGAACACCATTAACAGGTATCATTAATTTTTCTCGTTATCTCAAAGAGGAAGATCACTTAAGTGAAGACGCAAGAAAGGAATTGGCAGGGGACACTTATAATGCTAGCGAACAATTATTGAAGTTGCTAAATGGGGTTTTGGATGTTGTATCAGCAGACACGGCGACTGACGAGAACGTGTTTCATCATTCCTTTGATTTATTTCAAATGCTTGACGATATTATCCAGCTTGAAAAGCCAGCGGTAAAGTCTCATCTTTTAACATTAAGACAATCCATTGATAAAACCATTCCCCGATACATCGTTAGTGATAAGATTAAATTACATCGGATTCTGCTTAATTTAATTGGCAATGCCATAAAATTTACCGAAAAGGGATATATTGAACTCGGGGCTACTTTACAATCGAAAGAGGTTAATAGTGCAACTATCGTTTTTTCCGTTAAAGACACAGGTATAGGCATTCCAGTCGAGGCCCAGGAACAAATTTTTCAACGATTTTATAAAGTAACTCCCTCTTATAAGGGGAAATACACAGGCAGTGGTATTGGACTTCATATTGTACAAAAATATGTGCAACTGTTAGGTGGGGACATTAAATTCCACTCCATATTCGGAGAAGGTACCACTTTTTTAATTACCCTTACTTTCCCTATTGGTGAGGGGGTGGATGAAAAATCAGAGGATAAATCCTATAAAGAGATGTTAAGGCGAGAAGAGGAAGATCTCTTACTGGAAGAACAGCTTCCACTATCCTCCATGACGCCTGCTGTTGATACTAGCAATTCAAATATAAAAATCCTGTTGGTAGAAGACAATGTGACAGCGTTAAAGGCGTTAAAGTTACTTCTAATGCCTTATAAATTGCATGTCATGGAGGCACAAACCGCAGAAGATGCTTTAGAATTAGTTAAAAAGGAGGTTTTTGATCTAATCATTACAGATATTGGTCTACCTGAAATGCAAGGCGATGTATTGGTTGAAAAAATCCGCTTACTAGAAAAGAAAAGTAGCCGTCAAAGGGGAAAAATAGTCGCTCTGACTGGGCATGCGGCAGATAGAGACATGTGCGATGTTTGTAAAAAAGCAGGAATAGATGAGCTGTTTCAAAAACCGATTATGCCAAAGCATTTAGAAAACTTACTATCTCCTTTTATGAAAGAGCTTAAGACAACAAGCTCGAAACCTGAGCCTGTTTGGAAAGAAGTATCAGAGGAAAAACCTTTTTCATTACCAAAAGGAAAGCTCGGTCCAGACTTACCAGATACCGAAGCGCAATTATTTAAAATTGACCATTATCCACTTCTTGATTTAAAAGTAGGGGAGGCCGCACTTGGTTCAGAAGATTTCGTAAGGTCTATTTTAAAAGATTTAAAGAAAGATGGTATTGAACCTGATTTAGAAAATTTAAAAAAAGCACACGCTATGGGAGACTGGGAGTCTGTAGGAGCGCTCTCTCACAAGATGAAAAGCGGGGCTAATGTAGGTACAGTACGTCTTTATTATGCAATTCTTTATATGGAAAAATATCTAAAAGCGGGGCACAGACATTGTGCCGAAGCATTGTATTCCCAAATGATTCAGGTCATTGATGAAACACTAAACTATTTAGACAAGAATTTATAATGGGTTGGGTAACGTTTAGCTCTGAGTGTTGGAGTTGAGATTTAGGTTATATTCGCGCGCAGGTAACTAACTGTAAATTAAAAATTTAAACTCTAGCGACGATTTAAGGAACATTATGAATCTATTCATAGATACAAATATTTTTCTTTCATTTTTTCACTTATCAAAAGATGATTTAGAAGAAATACATAAATTAACCATCTTACTAGAGCGTAATGAAATAATACTTTGGACTCCAAAACAAGTTATCGATGAATTTTCGCGGAATCGAGAAAATAAAATATTTGATGCAATTAAAAAATTAAAAGAGCAAAGACTTAATGGACAGTTTCCTCAATTTTGTAAAGAGTATGAAGATTATGTATTAATTCGAGATTGTGAGAAACAATACAATAATCACTTTGATGTCTTAATGAATAAAATACATATTGATATTTCAAATAATTCTTTTAAAGCAGATGAAAAAATTAATGAATTGTTTGCTAAATCACGCCTAATTGAAACTAACTCAAAAATGATTGAGCGAGCAATTTTTAGATTAAATATTGGAAATCCCCCAGGGAAAAATGATTCTCTGGGGGATGCCATTAATTGGGAGTGTCTTTTACAGGATATTCCAAATAATGAATGTTTATATATAATTACAGATGATAAAGATTATTATTCATTATTAAATGAAAACAAACTTAAAGAGTTTTTAAAAAATGAATGGGAAGACAAAAAACACTCCAAAATTGTTATTTATCGTAGGTTATCGCAATTTTTCAAAGAACACTTCCCTGATATTAAATTAGTTACAGAACTAGAAAAAGAGCTTGCCATAAAATTATTAAATAACAGTGAAACAGCTGAGGAAATTTATAAAGCGATAGAACTTCTCTCGACTTATACTGAGTTTAATGAATCACAAATGGATACTATACTCCGAGCTGCTTTAAATAATACCCAGTTATATTATATTTTAGGGAATATAACGATTAGAAGATTTTATGAAAAAATCATTAATACATATTCTGAGATAATTGACCCTGATTTAGCTCATAAAATATTAAAAGTATTGAATGAATTCAACCCTTCAGAACTGTTTGATTATTACGCATACTCTTCTCATAAACATGATTATTTTAAATCCTATAAAGTAAATGCGAAAAGAATTTCCAAGCAAAATCATATCTCAAAAGACGAGGCATTTGATCTCCTAGCAAAACATGCAGAATGTAAAGACTGGGTATCTCTGCAAGAAAAAATTGAATTATCATTGAAAAAATTATTTTCATCCTACCAAGTAAATCCTCGTAAATTTATTTCTGATGGTTTCACCTTAGCCAGAGTAGAATATCTTTCACTTTTAAAATATGACGTTGAAAAAGACAAGCTAAGATTGAATCTTTTAAAAAATGCATATGTTAGTGATCGATTTAAGCTATCAAATATCTACCTTAGAGGATTAAATTTTGATTATAGAAAACATAAAAATATGCCCAAAAATATTATAGAAAATTGGAATTGGTGTACTGGAATAGAAATAAATTTATCCCATGCTGTCTTTGCATTTTTGGAATTTACGTGGTCTGTTTTTATTAACTCCAATTTTGAATTCACTAAATTTAGCCTACGCTCTGAAACTACTAAGCGTGTTTTATATCACAATCATTTTCAAGAAGTTGTATTTATTGATTGTAACTTTGCAAATGCCGATTTAGCTGAATCATATGCTAGAGACTCTTTATTTTTTAATTGCCAATTTAATAATTCTGATTTAACTGGATTTAAGGGATTCATGAGTATTTTTTCTCATTGTATGATGAAAGGCGTGTTTTTTAATGATGCACAATTAAGTGCTTCAAATTTCGATTATGCAGATTTAACAGATGCTAAATTTTTAAACGCAAATTTACGGGGAGCTTCTTTACGGTATGCAGATTTAAAAGGGGCCAATTTTTATAATGCCGACCTACGAGGCTCAGATCTAACCGGGTGTAGAAATGCTTCTCTTAAAGGTGCAATACTTGGGGAGACTGAATTGACTATATAAAATTTGAATTTGAAGGCAAAAAATAATTTAAATAACTTTAAATCAGGAAAAATTTTATATTATGTTGATACCCATCATTTTTAAAAACTATTTGATCAATTTGATTTTTTTTCGACAAAGTGTAGCGGGCTGGAGTGTGATATAATATTAATCAAAAATATCAATTGGTATTTATTTAACCTAATTGTTATTTGTAGCTTTGAAATTAGAATTAGGGAAGTCCGTATCTGCGGAAATTATAAATATAAATATATTACCCGACCAAATTAATATGAAAAAATACAATATTGCTTATGTACCAAAATGAAATAGCTTATTTAACAAAAAGTTATGAAGACAAAATTCATAACTATTGTATCGGGGAAGCATCTTTACCTCATATTACAGTATGTCAATTCACTGTCTTGGAAAGCCTACGGAATGAAATTTGGGAAAATGTTTGTCATTCTATATCAGATAGAAAAATTACTTTAAAACTTAACAAGTTTAGTAATATAACATTTGATGGATTATTATATTGGCTATCCCTATTACCAGAACATAATTGTCAATTACAAATAAATTTCAGAATTATTTCGCGATTTGTAAAGTCACTAAGAAAAGATGATTATGATCCACATTTAACTTTGTTCAATTATTATCCAGATAAATTGGATATAAGTGAAATTTTAAAACAACAAATAGAATTTGTAGGTGAATTCGAGTTAATAATAGGCGAAAGTGACGAGAGCGGTCAGTTAAACAATATTATTTTATAGAATTTTTCTATATTAAGAAAAGACTTCACATCTCCACATTTTTTTATGAAAGAAATTGGCGTGGTATTTGGTTGTTTCGATTTTATTGTGACACCCGATGATGAAATAATATTCTTAGAATTAAATGAACAAGGTCAGTTTTTATGGGTAGAGGAAATACTACCTGAACTATGTTATATGGATATGTTTGCTGAATTTTATTCATAAAAACTTCGATTTTTCTTGGAAATCCGCAAGCGGTACACTATCTACAAAAGATTTTGATACAAAAGCTCAGGGAATTATAGAAGAAAATATCAAAAAACATGTTTATCTAAATCAAGTTAAAAGAGTGGCATAATTATGAGAAAATTAAGCGTCTTAGTTTTAGGATTGGTTTTATTGAATGGTAAGTTATATGCAAGTCTAAATAATTTCGATATTTTCGGGGTAGATGCGAAGACTCAAAATAAAATTTATTTATCATGCTCTAATTTGATGGATAACTATTTAAAAATTTCAAAAACCATGAATACATCGTTGCTCAATAATAAGGATTTGATCCAAAGGAAGAAAATCGAGAAACAAATAATTTCAAAAATAAAACAAATTGATGATATTGATACAGTGAAAATATCAGTAATTTTTTATCCTCCAGATAAAAAATCTTATGCAACACTGGACTTAGTCAAGAAAAATGAAATTTATCGCATACCCACTGCTTCTAAAAACCATCCTAAAAAATATGTTAAAAAAAGTCAGGGTTTAAAAGATCTATTGGATGTTTGGAATGAATATGATAATAGAAATGTAAATTTAATACGTAAAAGTCAAATAGATTTAAGTAAAAAGTCATGTCCAATAACTCATTGTACATGGGGTTTTGATAAAAAAGAGCTTGAAGAAACTCTCCCTAAACTTCGACGAGGAGTGGCAAAATATAAAAATGAGCTGATGGATATTATTAAAAATAGTTCAAATGATAAGGACCGTGAGGAGGCAATATTTATATTGGCTCATGATGATAATTATCAAGAACTGGCAAAGCTTTTAATTAATCTTACTGATGATCCTAATGATTTTGTCAGGAATAATGTGATGCGGGTTTTGGGAGCCATTGTTACAAAACATAAAGTTTCCCACCTTGATATCAAACGCATTATAAGTGCTTTAAATTACCCCTATGTTACAGATAGAAATAAGGCGGCATATGTGCTTTTTGGTATTGTAAAAAATGAACCTGCCTCACATCAAATTGTAATAGCCCAAGCTGGCGAAACACTCTTAAAATTATTGAAACTTCAACAACCTAACAATCATGATTTTGCTTATCGGATATTAAAAGTGATATCTAAGAAGAACTATTCTGAACGAGATTATATCAGCTGGCAGGAATGGCTTAATTCTCAACGAAGTGTTCCCATATCCTAGCTTTTTTGGTCTCAGACTTATGGAAAATAAAAGTTCTCTTTTTAGACAAGAGGTAATTAATAATCGTCTTAATCGAAGTTTGGGTTCAACGAGAATTAATATACCCCTTAATTACCGTGTTGCTGGTTATTGTGCCTTAGGTCTATTGTTTCTGTTGATACTTTTTTTCTATTTTGCACAAATATCTGAACGAAATTTTATTAAGGGATATTTGGACTCGGAAAATGGTATTGTTTCAGTTGAATCTGAATTTTCAGGGATTGTTGATAAAGCTTTTGTAGAAGAAGGTAAGGCTGTCAAAAAAGGTGATCTTTTATATATTATTTCGCATCAAGAAAAGAGCATCGCGCTTGGGCAAGCTAATAATTTAAAGAAACGTATCACAAACTTAAAGCGTGAGTATCAACTGAAAGAAGTCCATTATCATGCCTTAGAAAAATTATTTAAGAAAAATTATGTTTCATCATTATTAGGCGACAATTATCTTTGCCGGTTGACGACAATTAGGACTGCCGGTCTTAACTAGCTATTGTTAAAGGACATTGAACACTTTTGGAGTGCTTAGATGTCTGGACAATGGCTTACGTCGAAC
>JACCSX010000260.1 GCA_013812775.1 Tatlockia sp.
GCAAAATTCCCAAACTAACAGCTATTTTTTGGTATTCCAAAGTGGAACTCAGAGGTGGCCAGAGGGTGGGCTAGTAATTGTGGCCCAACTATGACTTTAGTGGGCTAGTAATCGTGGCCGGTGACAGCATGCTTGCTGAGGACGTTGATCCTGCTTTTATTGCGAGAGTAACAAAACTTTCACTTAGTAAAGTAAAGGCTCTACAGAAGAAAAAATAGGTATTAGATTTTAAAAATCCATCTTAATGTTCTAAAAAACCCTCAAAAAAACCTTAAAAATCAAGTGATTATGAAAAGCCTGATTAGCATAAATTAATTAGCCTTTCTTTAAACCCCTAAATTTTTTGCGTCGCATTTACCCATTGCATAACCCAATAAAATCAATAAGTTGGATCTGACCAATAATCAGACTTATTTAAAATCTGAGAATACTAGTCGAAGTCCACATCTCTTTAATTAAAAGAAAAATTAGATTTTTGTTCCTCAAATTCATTATCAGTCAATTGCTCTAAATCGAAAAAACTTTGATTAGTTCTATTAAATTGAGCAACTAGATAACGGCTTAAAGAATGTTTATGGGAAGAGGATTCCATAAAAGTTTGTTTAAGTTTAGTTAGAATTTCCTCATAAGTAACATTTGGATTATTAGCAATCTCGAGTAAATTTCTAGCTCGATTGATACCACTATCCCCATGATACCAATGGCTAAATCTCGTAATTCCTCTATAACCGCTTGTATGGATATTCATCCAGCCTAAATACGAATTTTTGGTATAAACCGGCATTTCATTTTTCGCATTTAAAACTTCAGCTTTACCTAAAATAGCTAGATTTATATTTTTCTTCAAAGCTTGAAGTTGCTCTTTTTCGAGATTATTATTTGGCAGATGAGCGTCAGTAAGATTAGCGAACTCAGGATCAGAATATTCAGGATAGTCTATGATTATAGGCTTACCATCCAAGTCGAGTGCCTCACAAATCTCTATAATCCCATACTTCTCTATTCCTTTTTGGCGTATTACTTTACCCACAGTTGTTTTAGTAAAGAAAGGAGAAATTTTAGATAAGGCTCCACTCAGTAGTAAATCTTCAACCGCAATTTTACCAAGTGAGCTACAAATCCCTCTTCTAACCATACTTTCATCTTCACCTGTAATTTTCATTAGTTCTTCGTAAAATGAATTTAACGATACTTGGTTGAACTCAGGAATAGCAGTACGAATAGTTTTAGTTACAGCCAAATCAAATAAGCCTCGCTCCTCATCAACATCTCTCAATAAATCTATATTGCCCATTTTATTGATTTTTCGAGAGCCGTCTTTTTCCAACGAGGCAACACCACAGGCACGCATCCAGGTATTTTCAAAAAGTCCAACAACTTTGCCTCCAGCATGGCTCATACTGGTACCTGAAGATAAATACTGTACATTTCCATTTATCTTAACCATGGGTCTTTGTGCTAATATGCGTGAATATAGAACTTTATTTTTTGAAGTTTCGCTACTAAAAGATTTGTTTCCTGAAATAATCTCACTGGCATTTTGTTGTTCTTTGGATTCAACCTGAGCTAAAACGGTTTCCAAAGCTTGCAAAAGTGAAGTACCCTTTTCAATTAAATACGCTTGATACCCTTCTTCTTTTGCCTTTTCAACAATTGGCTGACCATCATCAAAAACGATATGGCTTCCTCTTTCAGAAACAGGAATATCAAGCAATCTTTCTAGTGCTCGGCGATGAGGCGCTTTACCACTATGTGAAGGATCTGTGGAGTTATTATAACTAGGGATGTAAATAATTGAAGGAGCATAGAATTCTGCTTTACTTATTTGAGGATAGTAATCTCCTGCATTAAGATAGTCATCTTCAGTTGTGGCAACCATTCCCACCACCCGAGGAAAATCTAAGGAATCGCCGTAATTACTCAGACAAGCCTTTTTGATTTGATTAAAGAGTTTAAGTTGATCAGAAGAATTATTGGCTGAGTGAAAGGCAACTTGATAGCCGTGTTTATAAACAAGCTTATTGATGATCTTAACAATCTCAACACCATTTTTTAGAACCTGATGGTATCCAAACTCATTTCTTTGCAAAACAAGATCTTGAGCTGTTATGTTTTCTTGTTCAATCAAGGCACCATCCAAAACTCCACCATGATCAAACATCAGATACTTAGGCCTGGTACGTTCCCAAGCTTCTATAGCCCTCTTAAGATCGACTATATTTCCTCTAAAGATGTACCAGTTATCATACACATGGCTTTGGTAATAACGAGTATTCTCAGAAGAAACATTACGATACATACTAATAATGTCATCTTCTGTCATGTGATCAAGTAAATCTATCTTTTGGCGTCCTTGACCGAGACAGTTTTCCAAATCGTCAATGATTTTCAATCCCCAACTGTCTAAAATGTTAGACTCAATCAAAACATTTTTGTCATCTAATAAAATAATTCTCTTTTGATTAGAGTTAGGATTAATCCCAATTATTAATTTTGCCATCACATTCCTTCATATAAGTCAATTATAAAACTAACCTTTCGATTGAGCATTGGAGTTACAAGGTTTTTACATTGTGAGCGATATTTTATCATAAAAATAGTAAAAACCAAAATTGTGGCTAGGCCTAATATTTCTCTGCCCATTATTAGATTAGATAAAAGAGGTCTAGTTAGTTAAGAAAGCCGCTTTATAGTCTAAGTTAGTTGGCAGGGTTTCTTCGCAGGAACCAATATTATCCTGTTTATTTTGATTGAAATAAAACAATTTTGCTTGTGATATTTGTTTGCTGAATTAAACAGAAATAAACGATCCTTTATTTTGTAGGGTTTATTCCATTTGCAAAATAATGTGAGTTCATAATCAATTCCATTTGCAATTTATTGTGGTTTCATAAAAATCTGTTGGCAGAATAATGTGGGTTCTTTTGCAAAATAATTCGAGCAGAGCTAAATCTGTTTGCAGTTCCTCACACGTATATTAAAAAGCGCGATATTAAAAATGCCAAAATAGTAGTAACTTTTTGATTTGATACAATTTTTAATATAAAGTGGCGTTATTATGAACATTCAACGAGTGGGTTATGCCAACATATATATCTGTGCGGTATTACTTTCACAAGCTTGTAATACAGGATTGGAACCTTTTGTTTGTGAAGAGGTGCCTGCATTAAAGCGTGACCGTCTGGTTTGGGTTGATCAAAATTATATTCGAGATGAAACAATAACAGCCGCCAATGCGATATTAGTAGCGGCACAAAATCAGATTAAACTGGCAAAAAAATGGGGCGGTGG
>JACCSX010000251.1 GCA_013812775.1 Tatlockia sp.
TTATGAGAGATGCTGATCCACCAAGTTTCTTTTCTTTTATAAAGCGCCATTGTTCATTACTCCTATCTATAGCGCCTTGCGATGTAACCCGCTCAGCATACTGAGAACGCATGTAGGAGACAAGATCTTCTTCTATAAATCGCCATCCTTTGCCTATCTTTACAGCTTGGAGCCTTTAGCTGCAAGCCTACGGATTGTTTCTTTGTGAGCACCGAGAAATTGAGCAGCTTCAAGGATATTTAATGTTTTGGTAGCGAAATTAGTTCTTATGTCTGATGTTCAATATGAATTGTTTAATTTCACTGCTGAAAATGATTCTTTTTCTCCAGTATTGATAGTGTATTCTGTAATATCACACTTTTGGCAATTATCTGACTTTTTTAGTTTCTCAATATCGAAAGGTATATATGCAATAGAAACGGCAGGTATCAAACCCAAGACCCAGATGGCATAAAGTTTATTTTTCATTCTTATACTCATTATATTTCCCTTTAAGAGAGGTATTAGACCATAAGTTATTTCCTTATAAAATAACTAATTATCAATTCTCAATTAAGATTGATGTCTATGACATGTAGGTTATTATTTTACCGAATAGCTGAATTCGCTCCTATTTTCCCTTTATTATGAACTATATTAAGCTGCATTAATTAAGGAGAGGAAGCTACTACAAATGAACACCCATTCCAATCTTAATTTTAATTATTAAAACGTTGGAGTTCTATAATGCCTAACAATTGGCGCAGCAGATTTTAATTCAGATTCAATTGAGAAATTAAATCCTATAGAGCTACTTATATTTGTAGCTAATAATTGAAACTCACCAATATTTTGCCCTTGCTTTAAGTAACGAACAGCAATATCTCCGTTTGCCAATTCAACTATACAAAACTGATTCACAGCTTTAACTATATCGCTATGAACCATTTTTATCCCCGCAACATAATCCCCAGGCATAAGCTGAGGAGCTAATGCATCATCCTGTATCTGTGTATAGATGACATCAGGGTGGAAACTTTGAAAGAGCAAAATTTCTTTAAGTATTAACGATTCATCATTCAAATCATTAAGATTAGTGCCTTTGGGGAGAAGGTATGGC
This sequence comes from Tatlockia sp., assembly GCA_013812775.1. Taxonomy (GTDB): domain Bacteria; phylum Pseudomonadota; class Gammaproteobacteria; order Legionellales; family Legionellaceae; genus Tatlockia. The sequence continues at coordinate 1,100 of JACCSX010000251.1, forward strand.
TCTTGCCCCCTTCCATATAAAAGCCAATCCATAGAACATATTACATTCTCTTTCGCTACTCGTTTAATGACCTTTTCAGCACCATCAACTGGCAAACCACCAAAACGAGCCAACTCCCATCCCTTGTAGGTATTAAAATTAATTTCTTCTTTGTCGCAGATTCCCTTTCGGCTTAGGTTTGCAAGATTACGTATCTTACGCAACCTCCCTGCTCTGGCTTCAGCTGAAGCATGTTCATCTTTAACAATAACTTTTTTTGTGTATTTTTTTTCAACCATAAGTTTTCAAAGAGAATGAAATCAATGAGATAGAGAGTAGTGCTTATTGCCACACTTTACAACAATCATAAAAAATCACTTCGTTTCGTATTAAAAATTTGACAGGATTAAAAAAAATGATATTATTGCACAAAAATAAATTATTTACTTCGTTTCGAATTAAAAACAATGTTCAGTAAGAATTAACAGTTTACTAAAGGATAGAGCAATGAGGGATTTACTACATAATAATATTACCTGAATTACAGATTTTCAACTTCTATTATCCGAAGATCAAAATAACTACCGCAGTTTTGTAGGTACCTAAAATACTAATAATGAAAAATGGATTGAATAATTAACAGTGAGTTCTAATTGCACAGTAATTAAAAGGATTAAATAATGAATGTTAATAGTTTTGATGAGTGGTCGGCATTGAAAGAAGTTATTGTCGGCTCCCCCATAAACTACAATACAAATGATATTGAGTTATCTTTTAAATTGTTTTTTCATGACAATGCTTATGATTCAGTGTCATGTTATTACCCTACTTATAAAACTAAATCACAGAAAGAGGGAGATGCAGATAAAAGTAATAATACTTATTTGAAAAATACCATTAAAAATCAATACTTGGAAGAACTAGCTGAAGACGTTAGCGAGTTGGTTCAAGTTCTCGAAAAACTTAATGTTAAAGTTCATCGTCCTTTTTCTTTAAATAAGGGAGTTACATTCAAAACACCTTATTGGAATGCAACCTGTATCCCAGCTTTGAATATACGTGATCAAGCCATAATTGTTGGCAATGAAATTATTGAAACTCCGCCCCAGATCCGTGCTAGATATTTTGAAAATGACCTTCTGAAATCTATTTTTTATCGTTATTTTAATGCGGGCGCAAAGTGGACAACGATGCCTAAGCCAATGATGACGGATAATTCTTTTGACATTGCTTATGTTGAAGAACAAATACAAGACATTATTGCGACACAAAAAGTTTATAAGCAAGAAGCTTCTGAATTTGACGTTGGTCATGAAATTATGATTGATGCAGCACAATGCGTCCGATTTGGTAAAGATATTTTAGTTAAT
>JACCSX010000261.1 GCA_013812775.1 Tatlockia sp.
CGAACGGGGCGTCAAAATGCTCGTCATGTTGCTGGATTAATGGGCTTTAGCTTGAATGAAATTGAAAATTTGATACCCGGCATTGAAACCTTTGCTGAACTAGGTACTTATTTTGATGAGCCTTTACGCACCTACTCTAGCGGCATGCAAATGCGATTAGCCTTTGCTGTGGCTACTTCATCTCGCCCTGAAATTTTAATCGTAGATGAAGCACTGTCCGTTGGCGATAGTTATTTTCAGCATAAATGTATAAATCGTATTAGAGAATTTCAAACCGCTGGGACTTCTTTAATATTAGTCTCTCACTCCCCGGAAGTTATTAGAGCATTGTGCCAACGCGGAATTATGCTTGAAAATGGCGCTATAGCTAAAGTAGGCGATGCAACCTCAGTCATGGATTTTTACAGGGCGGGGCTAGTATCCAAAATGGGAGCCCCTACCTCACTACCGCTAAAACTCACTGAATTAACTACAGAGTTGACTGACCGAGACTCCAAGGTAATTTTAGCTTCCAAGACTATTGCCGGCGTTAACATTGAGGTAATTGGCGAAGGAACAACCATTCATACTGGCGATCGTATAACCCTTCGAGTTACCGCTACCTTTGATGAGGATTGTACTGATCCACATATTGGTATAGGCATTCGTACCCGACTTGGCTTAATGATCTATGAAGCAAATACTTATACCTTACAGCAGACAATGAGACCCGTTTTAGCAGGTGAACAATTAACGATTAATTTTAAATTTCACTGTCGCCTCGCCCCGGGTACTTATGAGCTTTTAGTATTAATTGCAAATAAAGGTTATGGCCGCAGCCAATTTGAACAAGCCTTATTTTACGATCAATCCTTTTTAATTTTTGAAGTAGTTGAAGGTATGCATTTTAGTTGGGCCGGAATCTACGACATCCAGCCTGAATTGGAATTGGAAGCTTAAAAAATAGTTCACTTAAATCAGAAGAAGAAATAGGAATCTTGATGATTGATTCACTAAAAAAAATCGCTGTTGATCTAACCCCAATCCTTCCTGGCGGGGAAAACGGCGGCGCCAAGATTTTCGTTCTTGAGCTACTTTGTCAACTTGCTAAATTAACACCTGGAACTGAATTTATACTCCTCACCCAGGCCGCTTCCCATGCTGAACTTAAGGCAATGGAGTGCCCAAACATTAAATGCGTCATGGTTCTGGGTCATTCGGTGAAAAAGACGTCATTGTTTGGAATACTTAGTTCAATTCTAGGAAAAACACCCTTTGTTGGTCGCAGATTTGGGGCGTTGGCTTACCGTATCAACACCTTGTTTAAACGCAGGCAAGCTTATTCACTGCTTCGCAATATAAAGGCTAATTTGCTATTCTGTCCTTTCACTGCTCCGACTTATTACGAAGCAGGCATTCCAACTGTCTGTACGATTTATGATTTGCAATATAAAACCTATCCCGAATTTTTTAAAACAGAAGAGCTAATCCATCGTAACCAAACCTTTATTGAAGCCTGTCGTCGCGCCACAATGCTCACTGCGATTTCAGAATATTCGCGCCAGTCGGTACTTAAACATAGTGAAATCCAGCCTGAAAAAATTCGAACAATTCATCTACAAATGGCTCATCGAATAAGGTCAGACTCAGACATAGAGCAGGATAAAAGTATTTTGAGTCGCCTTGGTTTGACACCGCAGCAATATTTGCTCTATCCAGCCAATTTTTGGAAACATAAAAATCACGAAATGCTTCTTACAGCCTTTGGCATTGCCTGCCGGGGAAATTTACCTGCAACTATAAAACTGGTTTGTACAGGGGCCGAAGGACCACGGCAAGACTGGTTAAAAGAAGCTGCTGCCATGATGAAACTTGGTGAACGGGTTCTTTTTCCAGGCTTTTTAAGTGATGCCGAATTGGGGGTATTGTTGACTAATAGTATGGCTGTCATTTATCCTTCTCTTTATGAGGGCTTTGGGTTACCTGTTATTGAAGCTATGGCAGCAGGCATACCAGTTGCCTGTAGCAATCTCACTTCTCTTCCTGAAATAGCAGGAGATGCGGCTTTAGTTTTTAATCCGCGTATCCCAACGCAACTTGCTAAAGTCATGGTCACTTTAACCACAGATAAGGAGGTAAGATTGTCTCTTATTACTGCGGGGAAAAAACGCGCTCAGCTATTTTCTGATTCAAGTCGCATGGCTCAAGAATATTGGTCCCTTTTTCAACAAGCCTTAGCCGAGGAAATTCCCCTGACGATTCAAAGAGCAGGTGGCAAACAACATAATGACGAATCCATAGAATTAATCTCAGGAAAAAATCTGCATGAAAATTAGTATAATTACTCCTTCTTATAATCAAGGGCAATTTATCGAGCGTACGCTTTTAAGCGTAGCCAACCAAGGCGGCGAAATAGAACATGTCGTTTTTGATGGCAATTCTAGCGACAATACAGTGGAAATTCTTAAAAAAACCACAAGTCTTAGTCACTGGGTTTCAGAAAAAGATAAAGGGCAAACGGAGGCGGTAAACAAAGGCATTTTAGCAACTAGGGGTGAAATTATCGGTTGGCTGAATTCTGATGACGTCTATTATCCGGGAGCCATAGCCGCTGTTCTCGATTTTTTTAATAAAAATCTCGATGTTGATGTGGTTTATGGAATGGCTGACCATATTGATGTAAATGATAAGGCCTTTGAAACCTATCCGACTGAACCCTGGAATTTTAAACGTTTAAAAGACGTCTGCTTTATCTGCCAGCCCGCTCTTTTTTTTAGACGTAGAATAGTAGAAAAATATGGCCTGCTTGATGAAACTCTAAATTACTGCATGGATTATGAATATTGGTTGCGCTTGGGTAAGGCCGGAGTACGTTTTGCTTATCTTGAAAAAAAATTAGCAGGTTCAAGACTTTATGCAGAAAATAAAACACTGGGTGCAAAGGTCAAAGTTCATCGTGAAATAAATAACATGTTCAAAGCCAAGTTCGGCAAAGTTCCCACTTCCTGGTTATTTAACTATGCCAATGCTGTTGTGGAAAATAAAATAGTGCGAGAAAACAATCCTATTCGCTATCTCTATGCTATTTTGATTTCAACCATCCAATCGTCTTTTCATTGGAATAAAACCATCTCTTTTGAATTCATGAAAATCGTAACCCGATGGGGATTAAAAACCTTACTTGGGAATAAAATTCGAGATTAATGAAGCTTTGTATTAAAAATCCCTTGGGCTACTTGGATTTTTAACGGGCTGACTTACTAATTAAAACTCAAAATTGCTGTCCCTGAATTGAAAGATTAGTAGCAATTTTAACACAGCAAGGAATGTTTCGAAGCCTTAACTATACCTTTTAATACAGGGTTCACTTTTTATTTTAGATAAGCTTTAAATTTATTATGGTATATCTTGACCTTATTAATTCAAGAACAGCTAATTATGTGAAGATTGACAAGCTTATGCTTTATGTCAAAATTAAAATTTAGAATTAAAATTTATCGATTGTACTGTATGAAGTATAATCCTTTAAAATCAAGGTAAAATTAATGCAGCAAATAAATAATTTATCCGCCCGAATGCTCCAGCACAAGGAACTCATCACTGCGGCTACTAATCGAGTTATAACAAGTGGTTGGTGGATTCTAGGCCCCGAATGTAATTATTTTGAACAATCATTTTCTGCCTTCCTCGGTGTTAATCATTGTGTAGGTGTCGCAAACGGCACCGATGCCATTGAACTCGCGTTGAAAGCAATGAACATTAGCCCCGGCGATAGAGTAGCTACTGTGGCTAATGCCGGCATGTACACCACCTCCTCTTTATTGGCTATTGGAGCCATTCCTCTTTTCATGGATGTCGATTGCAATAATTACTGTGTCACTTTGGAAGAAGTGATGCGTGCTTTCACCGCTGGTGTTAAGTCAATAGTTGCCACCCATCTTTATGGACAAGCAATTCCTGAAATAGCTCAAATTGCACAATTTTGCGCTGAAAATAACATTGGTTTACTTGAAGATTGCGCTCAGGCACATGGTGCAGAAATTAATAATAAACGAGTTGGCTCCTTTGGTGATGCAGCAACCTTTAGTTTTTATCCCACTAAAAATCTTGGTGCATTAGGAGATGGTGGTGCAGTAGTCACTAATAATGCAGAAATAGCCGAACATCTACGCCTGTTAAGACAATATGGTTGGTCAACAAAATATAAAGTTGAACTCGCCGGAGCACGCAATAGCCGTCTCGATGAAATACAAGCCGCCATCCTTTCTGATTTTCTACCACATCTTGATGAAAGCAATCTAAGAAGACGGGAAATTGCTGCTCGTTATAGTCAGTATATAAGGCATTCACAAATACAAGTGCCTGCAAAAGGCAGTTCAGATTATGTCGCGCATCTTTATGTGATCCGTGTGTCTGAGCGCGATGCGCTTCGCGCCCATTTGCATCATTTAAATATTGCTTCGGAAGTACATTATCCCATTCCTGATTATCGACAACCTCTTTTTAAAGATCGATTTTCTAACATTCATTTAAAATGTACTGAACAATTATCGAAGGAAACTCTTACAATTCCCTGTTATCCTGAAATGAACAACGATGAGGTGGATCAGGTTATAGAAGCAATTAATGGCTGGAATGCATGAAATATTCCATTGTTATTCCCGTTTATAAAAATGAAGCATCTATTCCTGACTTGATTGAATCCTTAAAAGTTATGAATCAAGAATTAGATGGCCATATGGAAGTGGTTTTTGTTGTCGATGGTAGCCCGGATAACTCTTATACCTTATTGCGTGAAGCCTTAACCACTTTAGGTTTTCCAGCCCAGCTTTTAGTACATTCCCGTAATTTTGGATCTTTTCCTGCGATTCGAAGTGGTTTAAAAGCTGCTCGCGGCCACTTTTTTGGGGTAATGGCTGCTGATTTGCAAGAACCGCCTGAACTATTAATTTCTTTCTTCCAGGCACTTTCAAACGATGAATGCGATGTCGCAATTGGCACTCGTTCTGCCCGCAACGATCCCTTGTTCGCACGTTTTGCATCCAGAATTTTCTGGGGTCTGTACCGACGATTAGTAGTCCATGATATGCCTGCTGGAGGTGTTGATATTTTTGGTTGTAATCGCCAGTTTCGTGAACAGTTATTGCTTCTGGAAGAATCCCGCTCTTCATTAATTGCACTTATCTTCTGGTTGGGTTTTCGACGGAAATTCATTAACTATGAGAGAAAAGAACGGCAACAAGGCCAGTCAGCCTGGACTTTGCGAAAAAAAATTGATTACATGATGGATAGTATTTTTGCTTTTACTGATTACCCTATCCGTTTGCTTATTAGAATAGGAGCAATTGGTTCTTTGCTTGCGATTACTTTCGGTCTCATTATTATAATTGGTCGCGTGGCTGGAATTATTAACGTACCAGGCTATGCAGCAACTACACTTACCGTTTTGTTACTCGGAGCTTTAAATCTGTTTGGTCTTGGGTTAATAGGAACCTATGCCTGGCGAGGCTATGAAAACAGCAAACAGCGCCCACAAGCCATTATTGCTTTAAACCATAAAAATGAATGGGGTAATTAAATTGACGAACCTTCCCTACATCCATGAAACAGCCGATGTACAATCAGCGAGAATAGGTAAAGATACTAAAATATGGCAATTTGTAGTGATTTTACCGGGGGCTAAAATTGGTGATGAGGTAAACATTTGCTCGCATTGTTTTGTTGAAAATGATGTCATTATCGGCGATAGAGTCACCATTAAATCAGGTGTTCAGCTTTGGAATGGCCTTCGGATTGAAGATGATGTTTTTATTGGTCCTAATGTAACCTTCAGCAATGACAAATTTCCACGCTCTAAAGCCTATCCAGAAAAATTTCTTGAAACTTTAATTGAAAAAGGAGCTTCCGTTGGTGCAGGAGCTGTAATTTTGCCGGGTCTTACTATAGGGAGAGGAGCGATGATTGGAGCAGGAGCTATTGTTACTAAATCTGTTCCATCCTTTGCTATTGTTACAAGTCCTGCTGCAAAAATTAGTGGCTATGTTGACAGCAATTTTTCACTTCCTCCCACTGAATCAACAGAATCTGCAACTAAAATAGGAGCTCCTGTAGGTGTTGGTGGGGTCAGACTTCATAAGTTGAAACTAGTCAAAGATCCCCGAGGTGAATTATGCGTAGGCGAATTTATGAAAGACATACCATTTTCACCTAAACGCTATTTCCTCATATTTAATGTTCCCGAAGGGAAAGTAAGAGGAGAACATGCGCATTATAAATGTCAGCAATTTCTAATTTGCGTTAAAGGCAGCTGCACAATAGTGGTTGATGATGGTGAATCCCGAGCAGAAATCCAACTAGATACAGCCGAACAAGGTATTTATCTACCACCTTTAACCTGGGGAACACTCTATCAATATTCCTCTGGTGCAGTTCTCTTAGCCTTTACCTCTGATTATTATGATGCGGGTGATTACATACATAATTACGATCAATTCTGTGAAATCAGCAAACAGCATCAAGACAGATGAGATCTGCTTTTATGCCCTGCTCTGTTCTTAATAAAGTGCCATATAAAAGCAAATAATAAAACTAACACCGTCAAAAGAGCGATCGCAAAACTTTTAAAGAGATAGGAAGGACGAAATTCAAAAACAATGGTATGTTTACCTGCAGGAACCGCAATTCCTCTAAGAACATAGTCAACCTGGAAAATATTTACTGGTTTTTTATCAATATAAGCCTTCCACCCATGAAAATAGACATCACCTGCCACTAAAAATTGAGGTTTTTCGCTTTTAGTGTTAATTATCAATTGGTTATTATCTAGTTTTTCTATGCGAGCAATGGCTGTACTATCTTTTTCGAAATTAAAATATTGCCGGCTTTCAACAAGCGCAACCTCAGCAGGATTAAAAAGACTTCCGTCAGAAAATTTTCCCAAATGTATTGTCTGTAATATTTCATTAGCAGGCATAGTTATTAATTTTGAAGTAAACCATGCTCTAGGAAGTGCCTTTAGATTTTCATACACCAACATATTTCCTATAGTTTTTCGTAATTGAAATCGGGTTTTGTCTTTGAACCATATATCATTTAACGGAGTAGGTGTTGTAATTAAATATTTAATCCCAGCGAGATTAATCGCTTGATTTAAAGCAAATTTTTCACTTGACAAATGGTAGAGATTTTCACCACTATCTGAAATTTGTAAAAATTCAAGATATCTAAGGGGTACTAAATTAGTATATCCTGCCGCATAAGGAAGATTGTAATACATCGCATAATTACCCCCAAGGTACTTATCGATTAAGTCGGGGCTATGCCGCATTATTAAATACCGCTGATTTGATTCATTTAGATCATTTCTTAATTCAGTTAGGAGAGCTGGAGGGTTTGATAGCCCTTCTTTAGTCCAATAAGAATGTACAGGGTGCCAATAACCGAAAGAAGCAGTATAAAGTAGCTCTCCTATTAAAACCATGCAAGCTATAAAGCAACGAACCCAGGATGTTGATAGTCTTAACCAATATAGCAAAGCAGCGAGGGATAGCGTTATCCATATTAAGGGCATAAAAACAGCAGGATTTGTAAATAAGGAAGGTAATTGAAATTGAAATTTTTTCAAAGCCAAACTCTCTAAGGAAGGATAAATGGCGATTACTAATCCTAAGAGAACTGATGCGAAAAACAGGGATGCAATGAATATAATTTTTTTTTGCCGGGCCGAGCTGATTAACCCTTTAATCATAACGTTAATACCTAAGCCTGCTAATACGCTTATTCCAAATGAAAAGATAAATAGATATCGTTCGGGGGCTCTAAAGTTATTGACCACAGGTAGATGAAACAATATTTTATACAAGATGCCCAGTTCCGGGCCGAGCGCAATCAGCACAGATATTATACAAAATAACAACCAATAATAGCTGACTAATCTTGCATGTGGTGTAGATTTTACAAGCCCCAAACCGGCTAATATCATAGAAAAAAAGCCAACGAAACCATGATTACCTACCATTTCCCAGTTAGCAATAATGGGATTTTTGGAATAAATGCCATGGTAACCTCCCATTAAATAAGGAAAATTAAATAATAATAATTGCTTAAATTCGACATAATAACTGGCAAAATATTCCCAAGGTAAATTTTTTCGTGCCGAGGATAAGCCCAAAACGAAGGTTGGTATAATCTGTGGAAAGGCGAGAAGATATCCTGCCGTCATAATACTCAAATAAAATAAAGTATTTTTGAACTTATGATCAGTTTCAAAACTTAGTAACAAAGCATAACCCAAAAGTACTGGCAAAATAGCTAAGGATAATTGAGGAAATCCTCCCATTATGGTCATTGTAGTAGCCAATACACCAACCGAAATCCAAAAATAGGAAACAGAATTTTTTAATTTTTCAAACGAGAGCAAAACTAACGGGAGCCAGCATATAGTGTGAATAAAGTAAGCTGCATGCTCCATCTCAAAAATTGCATAGCCACTAAAACTAAATATAATGGCGCTAACAAAGGCAGCTATTTTTAACTCTGTTAAGAAATAAACATAGGCATAAGTGAACAATGCCATCAATATATAACCTGAAATTATAAAGGAATTAAAATCAAATCTAGAAATTATTCTTAGTGGGTAAAAGGCGCCCCATAGCGGATCGGCTACTAAAGGATAGCCAGCAAAAATCAAATTAGACCAGTTATCTATTTTGAAATAAGCAGGTATCAAGCCATCGGCACCTAGTAACGAATTGGAAAAAAGTATCTGGCTAAAAAAAAGAATAAAAATTCCAATAAAGAGAAATGTAATAAAAAGAACATGAAAATTCGATTTACTCTTAAAATTTGGTAAAAATTGTTGTAAATCTACAATGCCTTGTTTCATTTACTTTCCCTTATTTCAAGAATTCTTAAAGATTCACTCATCCTCTCTGTTCTTGAAATCGCCATTAATAATAGTAGGCCAAAAATTTCATGGCTATGGAGGTTATATAGAAAGATTTGGTACAAACTCAAAAAAGGCGAACATCCCATAAATCGCCTGGAAAATCAAGACTGGGTATAACTCTTTTTCACACAAAAAGAATTCCTGAAAAAATTGATTAAATCGGTTACTTTAGTTTAGATGATTGGCCTGAGCAGGGCCATCAGACAGCTCGGATAATCAACAAAAATTTTCTTTCAATTAGATTTAACCTTCTGTTATTATTTACCGAAATTTGTAAAGTTACAATTAGCTTTATTTTCTTGTGGTTATCTGCAGTATGCTTTAGAACAATTTCATATTCTAATCCATTACCCCACATAACATAAATTAACAGGGAATTTAAATGATCTTGGTTACGGGTGGATTCGGATTTATTGGTTCCAACTTTATTTTGGACTGGCTTGCCACATCTAATGAGCCGGTAATTAATTTGGATTTGTTAACCTATGCTGGTAACAAACAAAATCTTTCGTTATATAATTCCGATAAACGTCATATTTTCATTCAGGGTGATATTCTCAATAAACAGCTAGTAGAGGAACTACTTGACCAATATACTCCGCGCGCTATTTTACATTTTGCCGCAGAAACCCATGTTGATAGGT
>JACCSX010000265.1 GCA_013812775.1 Tatlockia sp.
CGGCTATAGAAATGGCTTTTCACAACGAATACGATTGCATATTGATGGATATAGGTCTGCCTACATTAGATGGCGTAAAAACATGCAAAGCAATAAAGCAACTTCAAAGACCTGAAAATTTATATCACTCACCGCCGGTTGTCGCTTTAACCGAATCCAGTCAAATTGAGCATTTGGACAAGTGCATCGATGCTGGCATGACAACTATCCTTTTTAAACCCGTACAATCTCGACCTCTACAGCGTTTAATTAAATCCTTGGAGTTAGGTGAATTATTAGAAGGTTCTCCGATGCTCCAAACATTCCCATGTTCTCATTAATGGTTTCAAACTTTGGAATATAGCCTCGCACCTCTTTGTTAAGCAATTTATATCTAATCCCCAATTAGACAAAGGGATAAAAACTCAAATAATTAGCTATTAAGAATAGATAAAGTCAGAAAATTATCCTATATTTCATTCCGCATTGCTTCCTAATAACCAATGTATAAGTTAGCAATGATTCACATCAAAACTATGTATAGCAAATATCAGGTAATTAATTAGAACGGTTGATCAATACTAAACGCCACAATCCTCTTAGGTTAATGAATTAATAGAAGATATCCAAAATGAAAGCTAAAGAAATCAACGATCAGAAGATACCAACAATTGTAAAACGCTCTAAGGTTAGTCTAAAAACCCTGACAGAAAATTATGAAAATTATTTGCTAACTTTTATGGTATTAAAAGACGATCCTCTTTCACATATAAAGCTCATCGAGGGCCAAATATATCTGTCTAAAAAAGCAACAGAATTGGCTCTTGCGATTTATAATGATTTGGAATCTTCTTTAGATAGAATTGAAAATTTAGTTCCGAAAAATACAGTTTGTAACAAATCTCTAATCCTTCACTTCAAAATCAATTATTTATTCGCCTGTTATACTGACAATTTTGGCAAAAACAAAACCGCCTTTAATCTTTACTTCAGTGCCTATGAATTTATAAAAACTTACGGTGAGCGGTTATATAAGGATGATGATCCTGGCTTTCACAAGCAGATTTATCAACTCATTGTCTTTTTTTCTACCCTTAGCTCAATTAAGGAGGAAGATAATGAAGCAGTTCGACTAATTCTAAGTGAAGTCATGCCCCACTTGATTGCATTCACTGTAAAATGTTGTGCACATCAATATTATACAAATCTTACAAACTATCTTCGAGTGCAAGCATTAAAAAAACCTTTGCCCAAGAGTGAACAACTTAAGTTGGGACTTAAAATTGAGTCAAATCTACAATACTCCAGCTCCGTAATAGTAAGCCTTCATGAAAATGGGCATTATAATAATGATTTCTTGCTTTTACATATTTCAATAATGATTTTACATGGTGAATTTGCACTGCATATCAATGAAAAAGAAGATGCAATACTCTCTTACCTCAAAGCGTTTTACTTCCTTAAAGGTAATCTTTCGATTTTAGAATTTAAATCTAACTTTGATTTTCAGGATCAAATTTATCGACTATTTGAACGATTGCGTACCTTTGAAGAAACTGAAATTAATGATATTTATCCTGAATTAGAATTGCTTGAAACGTCATTTTTGAAAAAATGTGGCATTTCAATTGTAATCGTTGAAAAATCTTATGAAAAATTTATGAAATTATTATGGCGAAGCCAAGCGCCTTTACTTAATGAGCGTAGGGATTTTTTTAGCAAGGCAACTCAGTTAAACAATTCATATCAAAATTTAAAAATATTGAATCGATTGCCATTCGAATATCAGTTATATTCACTTGCAATTAATTACTACATGCTCAACCTTAGCATAGCAACTCAACCACGCAGGCTCTTTAATGTTTTATATTTGGGCAAAATAACCATGTATTTTATTAATAAGCCGCAATTGAACGTAGGCACCCTCAATTCATATCTTGGTTCATGGTCTATTTTAAAAAAACTTTATAGCGAACCCTCCATAGACCTTATTAAAGGGAGGGACATGAGCGAATTTGTCAACATCAATTCTCTACGTTATTACTTAAATTTTTTGAAATATTGGTCATCTTTGTATTCTGCGATCATGATTTTAATCAAAACATTAATTGATCGTGAATTCAAAAACCTAGAACAAGTTCAGAAAATAAATGACAAAGTTCAGCAAGAGATAATGAAGTTAATTTTTAAGCTAGAACCAGAAATTCACTTTTTGATGAAAACAGCAGAATTGATCGGTAAAGCAGATAGAGAGATTAATGAAAAAATAGGTCTAAAAGAACTAAAAGATGAGGTAACTATTCCTTATCAAGTTAAGAATATGAGAGTTCAATTTGAGGAACTGAATAGCAAGATTGGATCTTTAAAAACAAAATTAAAGGAACTTAACGAGCAGTGTAAGAAATCTCAAGATAAGTTAATAGAAGCTGAAGAAGAGCAAAAAAAACGGAAACCTACTAAGAAACAAAGAAAACAAATTCCTATACAAGAATACGCAGTTGAAGAGATATCATCGGATGAGGATTCAACCACGGAAGAAGAACATTGCCCCATTAATCCTAGTCTCGGAATGCTGCAAGCTATCGACATTGAACTAACAAATCGGGTAAAAAAATTAAAACCAGAACTGACAAAATTTTTTGTTTATTTGGAAGAGCGCTTAAAACATGAAATCCCTCTTCCTGGTGATGAACATACAAAAGCTTTTAGTAGTTGTACTGAGCTTACACTTCAAAGCTATGAACTTGACCAACTCTTTACTCAATATAAGGCCTTGGCGCAATTAAGCACAATAAAGTCTTTATGGGAACAACAGCGTGGGATTAAAATCAATCAAAGTGAGCATTATCGAGCAATTAATGACATTGCAGCTGAATTAGCCAAGATAACAAAACTTTATGATAAGGTAAACTTTAAGCATATTGATGGAAAATTAAATAAAATTTATAAATATGGATTAATAAAAATAAAAGAGAAGCATCCAAACTTCGACATTAATAAATGTGGATTTGAGCAAATAAAATTGCAAGACCCCAATTTTAAAATTTACCAATATGAATTAGAACAGGATAAATTGCTTTATCCAGATAAAATTTATAAACGAATAATGAAATTGGGTCGCATCGAGTTTATACAAGTTGGGAAAGAGAAGGTAAACAAGGGTGAGCAATTAAGCCAATATTCAAATCAAAATGAATTTTTAGCTTCTGTCTCCCTTGTTTTTACTAGCCTTGGTTATTTGCATGAGAAATTAAAAACAAATCCGATAACCTCAAGCGACCATTCTTTTTTTAATCTAGAAAAAAAGACAAAAATCTGTGCGGGGCGCTTTCAAGGAGCGATTGGATTACTCTATAAAAATAAATACCAGCTAACGGGTGATCTAAATTGTTTGTATAATAGTATAATCCATCTTGATAAATCCTTTATCTACTACGAGAATCGAACAGGTTCAGATTGCATCTTAGCTGACCTCTCTTTTCATCTAGCGGTTGTTAAAGAAGAATTAGCGATCAAACATTCAGAAAATTCAAACTTAAAAAATGAGATCCTGGTTCATTATCAAGCGGCCTTGGAATTTAATGCTCAGTTAAAGACGAGCAGCCTCGAGGAAAAAAAAATGTTAGAAATTAATACCCGCATAGATGCGCTTAAAAATAATTCCGGTAATTTAATTCAAATTTCTTACTAGGTATAGTTCAATTTTTGTGGGTGCACTAATTATTAAGAATAAGTTAGGCTTTTGATTTAATAGCATAGATTATTTAGATATGAGCGATAAAGTAACCCCGCATTGAAACAACTTTAGATAATTTTTAAAGGATGGTAACAAAAGAACTCCCCTATCTATTTATCATCTTCTAAAAACGCTCAATTGAAAACCAATTAAGTGGCAGAATTCTGCCACTTAATTGGTTTTCTTAATATTTACCTGAACCACTCTTACCCATTCCATTAGAGTTGGTGCCTGTACCAGGTCCAGTACTATTACCTGCAGGAATGGTCCCCATTCCTGGGTTTACTGTACCGGTACCTGTTGTATCCACTCCTGAGCCAGGGATAGTCGGGCTAGTTGTCCCAGAATTAATAGTAGACCCAGTATTTGTTGTATTTGTAGTTCCAGAAGACGTTCCAGAAGTGCCTGTGGTTGCAAAAGTGACGCTGGTAATACAAGCTAGTACTAAAAAAATTACCCTTTTCATAGCATTTCCTTTTGATATTTACTCAGACTTAGTATGTCAATTAAATTTATTAATTCGGTATTTGCTATAAAAATCCCATTTTGAATATTTTACTACTGTATATGGGGCTTGGGGAGTGTAGTGGTAACAGTTAAATGGGCCACCTAAAATATAGATGTACTGTCACGTAACTAACCAGGTGGGGACAGGCTCATAGCTATGTAAATGCTATAAAATAAGGCCACTAATCTATTTTACATACATTAAATTTTAAAGCTTTGACTTTGAGGAAGCACTTGTTTTGCCTTTTGAATTTTTATCCTTCATGCTGGCTTTTAACAAAGACACAAAATCTACTACGGAATCTTTAGACCTGACGATAGTTTTGCCAGCTTTTTTGGTTGATTTAAGTTCTTTAGCCACTTGCTGATCCAGCCATTTTTGCATGGTTTCGCGGTAGAGATTTTCGTATTTTTCAGGCTTCCATTTTGCCGCCATGTCCTTGATTAGCGCTTCTGCCATTTTCAATTCTTTATCACCAATTTTATAGGATTTAAGGTCATCTTTGGGTACATTGACCTCATCCTCTCCTCGGATTTCATCGGCAAAATGAATCAAATAGAGTAATAATGAATGGTCATGAGGAATGATTATGCTTAAAGATTCTTTTGTTCGAATCCTCACTTTAGCAACACCGACCTTATTGGTCTTTTTTAAGGCTTCTCGAAGCAGCACATAGGCTTTTTTGTTTTTGCTTTCTGGTTGCAGATAGTAAGGTTTAGAATAATACAAATTGTCAATCTCATCTAAATCTACAAACTCCTCAATGTCAACAGATTTAAAGAGGGCAGGGCTGGCTTTTTCAATGGCTTGCTCATCTACAATAATGTAGCTGTCTTTGTCATATTCATAGCCTTTGACAACTTGGTCCCAAGGCACTTCTTTTCCGGTTTCCTCACTCACACGCTGGTAGCGAACGCGGGATTTTGATTTGGAGTCCAATAAATGAAAACGCAAGTCATTTTTTTCCTCAACAGCAACTAACGACACAGGAATTGAGACTAACCCGAATGAAATTTCACCTTTCCAAATTGATTTAGCCATCTTAATGGTTCTCTTTTGTTGATAGTTAAAATACCCTGAAAACGTACCCGTAAATCTGTCTTAGCCTCTTGAGCTACGAGGGTCATGGCCATGACTGTCTCTGCGGGAAATTTGTCCGTTTTTTTTATGAATGATTAATTCAGTTTTTTGATGAAGGCTGATAGCTCTAGCAGCATCGATGGCTTCTTTCTGTGTTAAAAAATGCCGACTAGCCTTTAGACCCTTGCTTCGTCTGATATCCCAACCGCCGCCTGAATGAGGCAGGACATGATGTTCTCTTGATTTGTTCACTGGTTTCACCATGAATCACCCTATTTTAATTTTAGACTATTATCGTCATCTCGCTAAAAACCGCTTGAGCCAGGATTGTTAAAAGTCTTTGCAGCTTGGCTATTTGTGAAAATTATTTTTTCAAGTGTTATCCGCGCCTTATGCCCAATCTGGACAAAACCCCTAAGTCACTAATTTACAGCCCCATAAATTAAGTCTATATTGAATATTGTGACAAATATCAAAGATGCAAAGCGTGCTTCGTTGAGGGATTAGCAAAACGCAATTCACTATAACGAGGAAAAGAACCATGTATGCACTAATTGACTGCAACAATTTTTACGCCAGTTGCGAGCGGTTATTTCGCCCTGATTTGGCCGATAAACCA
>JACCSX010000270.1 GCA_013812775.1 Tatlockia sp.
CAAACTAGTTAATGCTTGGGCATCGTTCACGAGTGCATGCCATTGACATAGCTCGGTGGGATGCAAAATTAATGTTTTCATGATACCCCCTTTCTGCTTCCTATACTTAGTGTAGCAAACCTTGTACCAAATTATTTTAAGGGGTTGAAAAAATGGCCACTTTTAGACTATTCTCCACGTTCAAGGGTTGTTCTAAGGAATCCAATTCCAGAGGCTATCACTAGATCCGACGACAAGCCGTCGAGATCTAGTGGAAAGAAATTTATTCAATACAATGGGCTATAGGCTTTAACTCCGAATAAGGCGTCTTGGGTAAAAAATCGTTGCTGTAACAATCTTTGACGTCAAAAAGCGTATCTGTAATTGCCAAATGTTGTGTATAGCGGCCAACTTTGTCCCAATCCTTTTCAATATTGAGAAGTGTACGCGAGAAAAAGGGCAGAGTTCTGATAAAAATTGTACGAAATGTTTCAGTTCGCAATCGTGGTTTTTGCGCACATAGTAATTCAAACGCTTCATCCGGCGATTCGGTAGTAAAAGCCGCGCCCCGTTGAGTTGCTTTCAGAAAGCCTCTGATTAATTCTGGCTGATTGAGAAGGGCATCAGGCACGATAAATTGGATAGAACAAAAACAACAGCAACCCAGACCTGCGAGTTGATCAATACGCAAGAAAATCGTTTCCCCGGCCAGAGACTCCAGTTCCACGCGCTGAAAGTTGATAAAACCAATGCCTGTGTCCACCATGCCGCGATAAATTGCATCGGTTATATTCATTCCAACCCGCACAGTCTCATAGCTGGACGAATCAATACCGGCCAAACTTGCTAAATCATCAATAATTTTTTTGCCAAACTCGCCGATGTATCCTACTCGTTTACCAACAATATCCTGGAAGGTTTTGATTCCGCTGGATTTGAGAGCGATTAAACCTGTAGGTGGTTCATCAAGCAAAGTACCAATGGATGTCACATCATAGCCTTTTGCCCTTGCGGCAACGGTGTGAATCATCGCTTTAACACCAAAATCAACCTTTCCCAAACCCACAATTTCGGTGACATCGCCAGGATCTGTGGGTTCAAGAATTGCAAGTTTAATTCCTTCCTCCCTATAATAACCCAGCGCCTGGGCTACAAAAATGGGCGTATGGTAGGGATTAGCATACCAATTAAGTAATAAGGTTGTTCTTGTATGAAGTTCAGACATCGCTATCTCCTTGTGATTAAAATGGGAGATGGCAAAAGGTATTCATACTCAACAAATAAAGCATGAATTTTTTGAAGGCCTCCTTACGCTGGTATTATCCAGTTCAAGTTCGACGGGTGTTTCTCAGCCGTTGCCGGCACCCCGAGCCATCTTTCCAGCTAATCCTAAGTGAGGCTTGTCTTTTTGTCAAACCAGGCTAGTCAATCCAGGTCCCTGCCTCATCTACAAGCACTTTAGCGCCTTCCAGCACTTGCAATTGGCCATTTTCAGAGATTAGGTAGGTTAAATTACCATTAGAAAATTCATAGCCAAGCGAATGGCAAGCGGTTGATTTATCAGGGCATTTTGCCATAACCTGAACGCCCATTAAATTAACCTTAGCCCCTGTCTCCTTATTGATTTCTTGATAACTGGCCTTGGAACAGTTAACCTCGTTTTGAGAGGAATTTAGACAACTAATCGTTATTTTATAGTGCGGGGTATCCAAGGATTTCGCCGCTGCTAAGCCAGAACCTAAGAGTCCGATTGCTGCAATGAGTAATTTCATTTTCATCCTTGGGGTAAATTTATCGTTAGACTTTCTCTGCAAGATTATTGCCAGTTTTTAAGAGTTCAAAGGAATTATTTTTAATTGTATTTTTTGGCTGATTATCTGCAATTGGTGATACAAAATTTTCGATAAAATGCTGCCAGAAATCATAGTATAAATGGCTCTGCAAGGGGTGCTCATCAGTTATAGGGAAGCAGGGGCCGTGATTGGCTTCTAATAACCATAAACGGCCAGTTGAATCGACAAGAAAATCGAAGCCATAAATTGCCAGGGTGCGGGTTTTATTTGTTTTAAATGCATGCGGATGCGACAGTTCCAAGCCCTTTATAATTGCTGTTACTATCTTTTTGATTTGGGGATATAGTGAGGAAAATGCCTTAAAGTGCTGGGCTGGTATTTGCAACACATTAGCCTCATGCCCCTGCAAATGTTCATTAGTTAAATGTGAACGGAGATCCTTGAAGTCATTTGCCGCATAAGGGTGTAGGGCCACGTTATAATAGCCATAGGGATAAATAAATGAGCCGGCGTAATTGGTTGTGATTACAAACATCCGAATGGAATATTTACGGTCATCTCTTAATAAATGAGGATTGGTGAGATAGCGCTGTAAAACATGCTCGCCGCCTAATCGTTTTGAGCTAAGATAATGCTTTTCTAAATCCGCCAATTTTTGGAAAATTTTAATTGCCTTACCATTATTCATTAAGGAAGGTTTTAATATCCAGGCTAAGTTATCAATTTGATTTAACAAGTGATTATTAACTAAATAGAAATCCTTAGCTAAGAGATTCAATACCTGCGGCCAATTTTGATCATTTATACAATAGGTCGTCGGCATCAGCGCTGGGCAATTTTTTGCAACTAATTGCGCTAATAAATGTTTATATTCCAGCTGTTCGGACGTTTCTAAATTAAATTGCAGATTTTCGTCACTAAAATCCGCCTGCTCTGTAGAAGGACTTAGGCCCCAATCCTGCTCCAGCAGATAGCGACTTAAATTATAATGTGTTGGTGATTGTGATGCCTTTAAAAAAAAGCGCAATTGGCGGTTCATTACTTTAATTACTCTCTGGAAGATTATACAAAGGATTATAGTAAATAGTGATCTTGTAAATCGCAAGCAATCTGTGTATAAAGGAATCAATTACCAATTAAAACTTTAGTGGTCTAAACCCTGCGATGAGACGATTCAGAATGAATGATTTATTTTATACCGACCATGTCCTCCTAAGGGCTGTCGTCAATGTTGTGGCCTCCCCGGCCATCTAAAATCCCACAATCATCCTTGTTAATTATCAGCCGCCAAACCAATTAGGGATTAGACCATGCAACAATACAAATCTATTTTGATTTACGGATTCGCAATCTTCGCAATGTTTTTTGGCTCGGGCAATTTGGTTTTTCCATTACAAATTGGCCATGCAGCCGGGAACAACTGGCTGCTGGGTTTCGCAGGGCTTATGTTTACCGGAATTTTGCTACCACTCCTGGGATTGTTTGTAATTAAGCTATATCAAGGAAACTACCATGCGTTTTTTGGAGGAGCGGGAAAAATTGCAGGGGTCCTTTTACCGCTTATTATGCTATCCTTGCTAGGTTCTTTTGGCGTCGTCCCTCGTTGCATCACCGTAGCCTATGGTAGTTTCAGCTACCTGTTGCCGCAGATAAAATTACTCCCCTTTAGTCTGCTCTTCTGCATTATTACCTTTTTTTTCTGCCTTAACGATAAGGTTATGATCAAAATCCTTGGTAAATGGATGAGCCCTATTTTGCTCATCACCTTGGTGATTATGATTGCGATCGCAGCGATTAAGGCGCCGATAACTCACGAGCAGGTTTTAGCCAGTGCCGCCTTTATGAATGGGTTTACCACTGGGTATCAAACCATGGATTTATTTGCAGCTTTCTTTTTTTCAGCACTTATTTTTACACAAATTCAACAGGAATTACCCAAGGCATCAAATCGTGAAATTCTTTTATTTGCAATTAAACCCAGCATTCTTGGGGCAGCTTTGCTTGCCTTTATCTATTTTGGTTTTGTTTTTCTAGGTTCACATTATTCCTCACTACTGTCGAACACAGCACCTGAATTGATGTTACCTACTATCGCTGCCACAGTAATGGGAAATTATGCGACCTTATTCATTGGCATTGCCATGTTTTTTTCCTGCCTGACCACTGCCGTTGCTTTAAATAACCTTTATGCTCGTTATCTATGTTCGACTCTAAAGGTAAAAGAGGAAAAATTTTATCTTTTTTTGATTGCGACAACTGTAATCGCATTTATTATTTCATTGATGGATTTTAAAGGTATCGCTGCCTTTTTAGCGCCCATTCTGGAACTCACTTACCCTGGGGTGATTGCGCTGACAATAATGACTATTGTCCTGAAAGAAAGACATCATTTAAAAAAAGCAGTCTTTTATTTCATGACTATTTGCATGTGTCTGCCGGTGGTCATTCATTGAGTTAATATAGCTCCACGTAAATTTAATCTTGGTTAGGATTTATGTTTAAATTCATGTATAATCCATGAACATATGCCCCTTTTTGCATTTTATTTCAATAAGGTTCAGTTAACCCTGCTTTTTATTGCCCATATAGGTCATTTATGATTGAAAAGAAAAAGATTCGAAATATTGCCATCATTGCTCACGTCGATCATGGTAAAACTACTTTAGTAGATAAATTACTGCAACAAACCGGTACTTTAAACGAACGTGCCCCCACCGTTGTACGTCTCATGGATTCCAACGACCTTGAGAAAGAGCGAGGCATTACAATTCTTGCTAAAAATACCTGCGTCCACTGGAAGAATCATCAAATTAATATAGTTGACACCCCAGGACATGCTGACTTCGGTGGCGAAGTAGAGCGTATTTTGTCCATGGTTGATAGCGTTTTGTTACTCGTTGACGCGGTCGATGGCCCCATGCCGCAAACTCGTTTTGTTACCCAAAAAGCCTTTGCCCGCGGCTTAAAACCTATTGTAGTTATCAACAAAATTGATCGCCCCGGCGCAAGAGCGCATTGGGTAATGGATCAGGTCTTTGATCTCTTTGACAATTTAGGTGCGACCGATGAACAACTTGATTTCCCTGTTGTTTACGCCTCTGCCTTAAATGGTTATGCCAAACTTAACCTGGATGATGAAGCTACCGATATGAGTGCTTTATTCCAAACTATCATTGATAAAGTTAACCCACCTGCGGTCGATGAAGAAGGGCCTTTTCAAATGCAAATCAGTTCTCTGGATTATTCATCCTATGTGGGAACTATTGGAATTGGTCGCGTCAGCCGTGGTCAAATTAAAGCCAAGGCTGCCGTTAAAATTATTGATAAAGAAGGTAATATTCGTAGCGGCCGCTTGCTGCAGTTGCTTGGTTTCAAAGGCCTTGAGCGCGTCGAAATAGAAGATGCTTATGCCGGTAACATTGTTGCTATCACGGGTATTGAAAACCTCAATATTTCTGACACGATTTGTGATCCTAATAATGTAGAAGCCCTACCACCATTAACAGTGGATGAACCCACCATATCAATGACCTTCCAGGTTAACGATTCACCCTTTGCAGGCCAGGAGGGTAAATTCGTCACCAGCCGTAAAATTCGTGAGCGCTTGCAAACTGAATTGCTGCATAACGTGGCTTTACGTGTGGAGGACTCAGATGATCCTGATAAATTCAAAGTTTCCGGACGTGGCGAGTTACATTTGTCAATTCTTATTGAAACCATGCGCCGCGAAGGTTTTGAATTAGCTATTTCAAAGCCTGAAGTTATTATGCGTGAAGAAAATGGCGAACTTCTCGAACCCTACGAGCGCTTAACGATAGACGTAGAAGAAAATCACCAGGGCACTATCATGGAAAAACTGGGAGAGCGTCGCGGTGAATTACAAAATATGGTTCCCGATGGTAAAGGCCGTGTACGTTTAGACTACATTATTCCTACTCGCGGCTTGATAGGCTTTCATACAGAGTTTCTATCTTCAACCTCTGGTACAGGCTTGAATTATCATGTTTATGATCATTACGGTCCAGCTGCTAAAGGCCGGATCGGTAAACGCGGCTCTGGCGTGATGATTGCGAATTGCCAAGGGACAGCACGTGGCTTTGCCTTGTTTAATTTACAAGATCGCGGCCGTTTGTTCCTCGACCCGCAAACTGCTTGCTATGAAGGAATGATTGTTGGTATACATGCCCGCGATAATGACTTGGTTGTAAACGTTACAAAAGAAAAACAACTTACTAACGTTCGCGCATCAGGCACTGATGAAAACATTGTACTGACACCGCCAATCAAGCTCACACTTGAACAAGCCCTGGAATTTATTGATGATGACGAACTGGTTGAAGTAACACCTCAAACCATACGTTTACGCAAAAAATCTTTGAAAGAAATGGATCGCAAGCGCGCTTCCCGCTCAAGTGGGGATTGAAATTTTACCTCTTGTTTAATCTTTCGTAGCGATGGACCTCCCTTTTTTGGCAACCTGCCAAATTAAGGGGATCCGCCGCTAAGATGCCCTTCTTAACCGATTAGTTTCTTGTATTTCTTATTATTAAATTCATATACTTCAATAGAATCCAAACTCTAACTAACGTTCTCATTAATGACATGCTGTTAAAAATGAAAGTAGGAGTCCGAATTTATGCCTTCTAATTCTTACGCTAACAAATACCGGAATATCGATTTCAAAAAAAATCCTGAAAAATATTGTATAGGTAGGGGTGAGCAAGGGGTTCTGATTGCTGAACCCTATAAAAGTGAGATTCTACCGTATTGGCGCTTCAAAACTCCTGCTATTGCCAAAGAATCAGCGACAAAAATTTATGAATTATTTTTAAATTATAAAGCTAACTCTGATTTTGTAGGTATGGACATGGCGCGTAAATTTTTACAAATGGGTTTTACACGATCACGCCGTTATGCCAATCACGCCAATGGAAAAAAATACGATAATGGAATTCTGCTGCCACAAGATGATCATTCGGAGGAATCCGATAAAGCTAAATCAGCCAAAATTTTTCTTGAGTTTTACCTTAAAGCAAAAAATGATGAGCTGTATAAAAAGCTATATGAAAAACATAAAGCGTGGGAAAAAACACTTCAAATTAGCAAATAAAAAGAGAAATCGGTAAATCCATTAGATAGGAGTCTTTTAATCAGCGCTTACTATAATTAAGTTAATAATCTATTAGTAGGAGAGGTTAATGCCGTCGATGACTCTTGAATATAAAGCGAAAATGGAAGCTCGAAAAAAATTCTTAAGTTTTTTCCCGGGGGGTTTTAAGGATGAAAAATACTATTCATGGGAACGAGGATATAAATGGAATGCACACTTATTATGGCAAAAATTGTTGGGTAAAGAACAATTAACAGAATTATTAGCACAAAAAAATTATAAGGAAATTGCAAGAATCGCTTTATACATTGAAAGCAAAACCAATTTACTGTTTTCTTTTGAAAAAATGGCTATAAGAGAGGCCTTACGAACTGCAGAAGCTTCAAAACATTTTTCTGAAAGCTTGTATAATCTAATTTATGGCCAGGAAAATCCCAAGGATCGGTTTAATGATTTTGTAGCAATTCTTACATTATTACCCAGAAAACAGACTCGCGTACTAACCTGGCCTTTGGTCACCGTGTTTGGATTTATTGCGAAGCCAAAACATAATATATTTCTCAAGCCTAAAGTGACCAGGATGGCCGCTGAGAATTATAGATTTAATTTCGACTACTCACCTCAACCTAATTGGAATACTTATCAAAGTTTAAAGCAATTTGCCAAACAAATTAAAAGTGATTTATCCGATTTAAAACCAAAAGATTATATTGATCTACAATCCTTTATCTGGACATTAGGATCAGACGAATATGCCTAGAAATCCTAAAAGCAGTCCAAATCGTCTTGATAGTCAACTAGCTGAGGAAGTTATCAGAATCCGAAAGAAATACCCTTATTGGGGCGCAAGAAAGATAAAGGCAATTTTAGAGCGAGAAGGCCTTAAATCGATAGCGGCTAGCACTATTCATGGTGTATTGCAAAAAGAGGGTTTTATAATAAAGCGCAATCGAGTAAAAATCATTATCAGCGTTTTTAATATGAGGAACCTAATCATTTATGGCAAATGGTTTTGATTGCATGTGAACAAGAGCGCTGTTTCTCATTGACTGAATTAGATGACCATTCCCGCTATGCGATTGTTTTAGAAGCCTGCACGAATGAACGTGGGGAAACAATAAAACCTATTTTGGTGGAAGCATTCAGGCGCTATGGTTTGCCTAAACGTATTAATGTTGATAACGGTAATCCCAGGGGCTTTGTTTGAATCAGCCTAGAAAACTTAAGAATAAGCGGCAGTGACAAGTTTCAATTGGGATTAACTCAAGCTCAATATTCTTGCCCCATTTATCATGAATTCGAAAATAAAGAATTACAAACTCCGAGACCCCTGGTTACGCTTTTAACGGTTAGAATAGAAAGTAGGCAAGTGTTATGCGTTTATAAACCAGCAGATAGCAATCGATATCCTTTTGATTTTTGCATACTCCGCACAATCAATCCGACGTGTGAACCTGCAAGTGATGCTTGGCCTGCTCTAAGCTCTTTTAATTCAGAGTGTAGAATTAGAGGTGAAGAAGCAAGACATAGATGTATTTTTAAATGTAGTTAAATTGTACTGGTTCAAGTTGACTCTGTCTAAAACAGAATGATTGAATATACGGTAATCTCCATTTTAAAATAACAGCTGCTTAAAGTTGAATTTTCACCTAACTATAATTAAAAGAGATCAAATGAAATAATCAAAATTTACAGCCAGCAAAATAGAGTTGATTCTAGCTGAAAGTGGTATCCCTGTTACAGTATTTTGCCGTGAATACTTCATCAGCGCAGCACTATTTTACAAGTGGCGGGCCAAATTTGGTGGAATGGATGCATGCGAACTCCTCGAGAGTATTCATTTAACTGTGTCAGCGGCTGATTTACCTCAACTCTAAATCCAATCTTCCATCAAAGAATATTTGGAGTTGCGAAGCGATAAGTGCCCAATTATGCATAGGTTGATTCCATTTT
>JACCSX010000282.1 GCA_013812775.1 Tatlockia sp.
AAAATGATTGGCGAAAGAAAAAAGCCAATCTTGCTTTGCTCATCTGTTTTACGAAGACAGATCAAACAGTTAACACAGCGTGTGATACCTCATTTAACCGTCCTTGCTATGAATGAAGTGCCAGTTAATATTCAGGTCGAATCCTTCGCTGTAGTGCATTAAGGAACCATTATGATAGACGCCATAAAAGCTGCACAAATTTCGATGTTAGAAGATCAGGCTCGTCTCCAATCAATTAGCCAGAACATCAGCAATATGCAAACAGCAGGCTATAAACGGCAACTCCTGGACGCAAGGAGTTTTAATGAGCTATTAACAGCAGATACCGCCTCCGTTAGCCAGCAAATGCAAAGCGCTCAAATTTTAACACAGGGCACTGTTGTGCAGACGCAAAATCCAAAGGATCTCGCTCTTGCTGGTGATGGTTTCTTTGCAGTGCATACCAGAGAAGGCATTTTTTACAGCCGTCGGGGCGATTTTCATGTTAACGAACGCGGCGAGCTCTGTTCTGCAATGGGTGGATTAATAATGGGGAAATCCGGTCCAATCCGCGTTGATGACAATGAATTTAGCATCGATTCCCAGGGCATTGTTTTCATCGACAATCGTAAAATTGATCAATTAAATATCGTGCAATTTAGCAATATTCAAACATTGAAATACCGCGGCCAAGGCCTTTATGAAAATAAGGAATCACCAATTCCAGCTGCTAGTACCACGCGAATTATGCAAGGTTTTATTGAACAATCCAATGTGAAGTCGGTCGATGAAATGATGGAGCTTGTTAAAACCTCTCGTCATTTTGAGGCCTCACAGCGTGTCATGCATATCGCCGATAGCCTTTTATCAACAGCTATCAATCAATTAGGAGAAGGAAATGTCTAACGCACTTACAATAGCTGCCAGCGGTTTAAAATCTCAGGAATATTACATCGATAAAATTGCTCA
Source organism: Tatlockia sp. (assembly GCA_013812775.1). Classification (GTDB taxonomy): domain Bacteria; phylum Pseudomonadota; class Gammaproteobacteria; order Legionellales; family Legionellaceae; genus Tatlockia. The sequence goes on from JACCSX010000282.1 coordinate 949, forward strand.
TGATTTGGCTAACTTAAATACGCCTAATTATAAAGCAACAAAAATAACCTTTGCTGATCAGCTTTATCAAAACATTGATGGTAATCGAAGTCCTTTTCACAATCAGAATGGCGCTAAAATTGGTTTAGGCGCCTCCGTTTATAAAACCGGTAAAGACTTCTCTAAAGGCCCTTTGAAACCTACTAACAATTGGTCTGATGTTGCTATTGATGGCAACGGATTTTTCCAGGTCATTGCTAATGATGGCAATATCTCTTACACGCGCAATTCCACTTTTAGCGTTGATGAAGATCACTTTTTGGCAACACAGGACGGTTTAAGACTTGCAGAAAATATCCAGATACCTGCGGATTATACCGAGATCACAATTAAATCTACTGGGGATGTAGAAGCAACTATAGGAGATGATTCTACTCCACAATTGTTAGGAACAATCAGGCTTGCGAAATTTCTTGATCCTGACTCATTGAATCCTGCAGGTGCCGGGCTGTACAACATAACGGAACAATCTGGTGAACCCATTGTTGATAATCCCGGCTCCAGCGGTTTGGGTAGTTTGATTCAGAAACAAATTGAAGGATCAAATGTCGATATGGTGAACTCGCTGATGCAGTTAACATTGGCTCAACGTATTTATCAGTTAAATGCTAAAGCGGTTCAAATTGCTGACGAATTGGAGAAACTAACCAATGAACTTCGTGATTAATATAATAAAAGAAATTAGCTTAATGCTAATTCTAACTCTCCTGAGCGCTCCTTTGGCAAGCGCTGTCAGTTTGTTTGATGAAACGGTTTATAGACCACTTATTGCTGATAGAAAAGCTTATTTACCCGGCGATCTTTTAACGGTCATTGTTATGGAAGCATCCGATGCGCAATCTGGTGCTGATTTAGCTTCGGGCAAAGAGATTAAAACCGCTCTGGAAGCATCCTACAATAAGCAAAAACAGGATCTCAGTTTGGAATTGACTGGTAAAGGCAGCTCAAGAGCTAAAACAGGGCGTAATGGCAAAATTAAAGCAGCCCTTACGGTACGTGTTAAAGATGTTCAACCAGGTGGTGCTTATCTGATTGAAGGCCATCAATTGATTCGTATCAATGGCGAACAACAGAGGATTTTGATAAAAGGTGTGGTCAGGGCAGAAGATATCTCTGCCCAAAATACTGTGTTATCTACCCGACTAGCCAATGCCCAAATCACCTACACCGGCGATGGCTCTGTCTCAAATGCCCAACGTCATAACTATATTTATCATCTTTTGTCTTTTATAGGATTAGTCTAATGAAACAAAAGATTTTAATCATCCTGATTCTACCGATGATTTACTCCCTGGCATCATCTCACGCAACTGTACGTTTGAAATCTATTGCGCACCTTTCGGGCTTGCAAGAAAATCCCATTACTGGCTATGGCTTGGTTATTGGTCTTGCCGGTTCCGGTGATTCTCGCCGTAATAAGGATACTACCCAGGCAATAGCCAATTTACTGCAAACCTTTGGTGTCAATATTAATCCCAATGAAGTCAATAGCAGAAACAGCGCGACAGTTATTGTCACCGCTAACCTCCCTTCCTATGCCCATCAAGGCGATAAATTAGACATTAACGTTGCTTCACTTGGCGATGCCAAGAGCTTGCTCGGCGGAACACTTTTAGTTACACCACTCAAAGGAACCAATAATCAAGTCTATGCCATAGCACAAGGCCCTATTTCTATCGGTGGCTTTAAATATGATCTATTTGGCAATGTGATTCAAAAGAATCATCCGACTGCCGGTCTTATCCCGGGCGGAGCTGTTGTTGAAAAAACAATTTACAATGAATTATCCTCGAAAGAAGGTGACTTGCACGTCATTTTAAATCGCCCTGACTTTACGACTGCGGATCAGGTTGAGAAGGCCCTTAATAAACGCTTTGGTGAGAATACTGCGCTAGCTAAATCGGCACAGGATATAGAAATTCATCCACCTCTAAAGGCAAGAAAACATTATATTCATTTTATCAGCCTCTTAGAAAATGTCCCTATAAAGCCTGATAATTTACCGACAGTAGTCGTCAATGAACGTACCGGCGTTGTTATTGCCGGGGCTGATGTCAAAATTGACGCGGTCACCATTTCCCACGGTAATTTACAGATTGCAATTGCAACTGAATATAACGTTTCGCAGCCGACTCTTATTTCTGAGGTTGGCAATCAGGTACGAACAGCAATTACACCCTCTACTTCTATTGACGTAAAGGAACCTCTAGCTAATCTAGTGAGATTGCCAGAGGGTGCAACGATCGCCGATCTGATTAGATCCCTGACCAAGGTACAAACTACAACACGCGACATTATTGCAATATTGGAAAGTTTACAACGAGCAGGCGCTTTACATGCAGAACTTATTATTCAGTAGGAAAAACTTTTCCTCCAAACAAAGCTAAGAATAATGGCTATGTCCCATCTCGGGGAGAAGGGAAAAATTGGAATGGTATTTAAAGGGAAAAATATGAGCAACGATAAAACAATGGAATTAGTCAGTCTAGCCCTCGATGCCTCTTTGCTGAGGCAAAGAGCTATTGCCACTAACATCGCTAATGCCAATATTAGAGGTTATCAGACAATGGAGGTTAATTTTGAGCAACAACTTGCCCAACTTAATGAGCAATCCTTCAATGAGGCCCATCCTTTCCTGCAACTGAGTGATGTTTATTCATCAATCGATGAGCAACTCGCTCTAAGCGTTAAAAACAGCACTCACTATCGAGCCCTGATTAAAGGCTTAAATCAAAAATTAGCACTTATGAAACTCGCTATACATGGAAATAATCAATCATGAGTTACGATCAAATTTATACCATTGCCGCCGAAGCCATGCGCTTGGAGAAACTACGTGTTGATGTGGTTGCTAGCAACATTGCAAATCAACATAGTTTGCAAACTGAAAGCTCACAATTTCAGCCCCTGCAAGTTCTGGCAACAGCAAAACCCTTTGATGCTTATCTTGCAGATCCTGAAGCTAAAGGGTTTGCGGAAATCAGTCTTGTCCCGGTAAATTTACCGCCTAATAAAGTCTATCAACCCGGGCATCCGGCTGCTGATAAGCAAGGCTATGTCAGTTATCCTGGCCTTAGCATGGTAGATGAAATGACCACCCTGCTCCGTGCTTCACGTGCTTATGAAGCAAATGTCAAGGTCATTAACTCTGCGCACAGTCTTTATCTACATGCACTCAGCATTGGGGAAGAACGATGAAAGTTGAGGGTTTAAACACAATGACTTTTCTTCCTGAATCTAAAACTGTAGAACTCTTGGATAAAACTGCGCCTTCATTTAGTTCATGGCTGAAAGAGAAAGTGACTGAAACGAATGAACAGTTGGTATCCGCCGACCAGGCCTTAGTGCAATTAGCCAGCGGCCAAAGCCCCAGTCTGCATCAAACCATGCTCACTCTGGAGCAAGCCAAATTATCATTTCAATTTTTAGAGCAGGTTCGTAATCGCTTGATGTCAGCCTATCAAGAGCTTATGAGGGAGCAAATTTAAAGTGAATTATTTTAAAGAGTGCCTGCTTTGGTTCAAAACCCAACATAGAAAACGACAACTGAGTTTGATTGTCGGACTGCTTTCAATTAGTGGTTTAACTCTTATACTTTGTTTTTGGTTTGCCTCTCCTAACTATGCCGTATTATTTAATAATCTGGATAATCGCGATGCCAGCCAAATCATCAGTCAATTAGAACAGTCCAATATCAGCTATCGGCTTCATAATCAAGGCTCTGACATTTTTATCGATCAAAACCTGGTTGATAAAACCCGTATTAAATTAATGAGCAGCGGCATGCAATTATCAGGCAGTGTTGGCTTTGAATTATTTGATAAATCTGATTTTGGCCTAACTGACTTTTCGCAAAAAATAAACTTCCAGCGCGCCCTGCAAGGCGAATTAGAACGGACAATTGCAAGCCTTGACGAAGTAAAACAGGCACGTGTTCATTTAGTTATTCCTGAACATCATTTATTCCAGCAAGAGGACTCTCAACCTCGCGCCGCAATCAGCCTGCATTTAGCGCATTCCCTAAGCACAGAACAGGTAAAGGGCATTCAGCAACTGGTTGCGGCAAGCGTTGCCCATATGCAAAAGAATAAGGTAGTTCTCCTTGATCAAAATGGCTACAACCTTAGTGGAAGCACTGACGATCTTACATCCAATCATTTTGCCAGCAAAAAAAACATTGAGCGCTATCTTAATGAAAAAATATTACAGATGCTGAATCGTGTTTTTAGCGATGAAGAATTCATGGTAAAAATTGATGTGACCTTAAATTATGACGAGTTAGAGCGTGAGTTAATTAAACCACAGCAGGATGGCATCATTACCCATGAAAAGGAAACACAACATTCCACTTCTACTAAAACAGAAAACCCTCAGACCAATCAGGATCTAACTCGTGAAAAAAGCTACCATTTTGGCACCAAAAAAGAGCATTTTACCCGCGCAAGCGGCAATATTTCGCGCTTGACAATCTCGGTAGTAGTCCCGCAATACACGAGTCAATCTACCCTGCAACAAATAGAAAGGCTGGTGAAGTCAATCGTCGGTTTTGATGCCAGTCGTGGCGATAGTATCAGTATTGAAGCACTGATTGCCAAATCTCAGGCTTCATTAATTCCTGCTCTTCCTCAAAATCAACAAAGCGCGCCTGGTAACTTGCTATATGTATTAAGCGCAAGCCTGGCCTGTCTTTTACTTTTTTTGATTTTCTTAAGATTTAGAGCAGGACACCAAAAACGACAATTGTTATTAACAGAATTATCTGAATGGCTATCTCAACATGACTACTAATTTTAAAGAGATTTTATTAAAAATCGGGCGATTATCTAAATCAGATCAACGATGGATCATCGCAAAACTGTCAAAGACCGAAAAGGCCGTTTATAGCAAATTGCAGGGAGAAAAGCTACTTTCAAAAGCTCGTCTCTTTCGAACTCTTAATAAGGAGATGCCTTTGCCTCTTAAGGAGCCATTAGCGCCTCCTGATTGGCAATCATTGGCTAATTATTGCTCTCTTTATATTGCCATTGTGCTGGAGCAAGGGCAATTTTTATGGCAGGAGCAGTTTTTAGGATTATTTGATCAGAAGGATGAAATTAAAATGCTATTCAGCAGTGACAGACTAAAGCAATTAACCACATCCACTAAACAGGCTGTTTATCAGCAGTGGGAAAAAAACCAAAACTTCGATAGCTATCTGGAGCAACATCATGGTTGAGATATATAGAGATCTCAGTCTAAGTGAGGATGTATTTCATTTGGAACAAATCAATAAGAAGGTGCCAGAAAGTAAACCTCTTTTTAAAACAGACGATTCTCGGCTCTTCGAAGAAAAAGCCCGGGAAGCGAGTTATAAAAGAGGGTTCAGTCAAGGTATGACTGAAGGCATTAAACAAGGTAAAGAACAGGTTAGAAAAGAAAATGAGGAACTTTCGCAACGCTTAAACAATTTATTGCAGACAATCCCCATGACACTAAGCGAAAGTCGTCTCGCTTTAAAAACTGACATTGCAGATATCGTTCTGGCTATCACAGAACAATTGTTTGTCTCGCAACAACTGAATAAAGAAGCGATTGCACAGCAAATTAGTGCAGCTCTTAATCATGTCAACGATAAACAGGCTTTAACTCTCATGTTGAATCCACAGGATTTGGCAGATTTGCAGAAAGGCAAACTTAAAATTGATTTCAGCCAATGTAAGGATCTTCGTATCGTTGCCGATGAAAGCCTCGCTTTGGGCGGGTGTCTAATTCGCTGTGAACATGGTGTTTTTGATGCCGGCATTGAACGACAAATTGAGCGCTTAAAAGAAGTTTTGTTAAAAATTAAAGGTCAGGAAAAACATGGTTAATTGGGCTAGTGCATTACAAAGAGTTGAACGTCTGGGTGAAGTTGAACAATATCTAGGTTTAAAATTGGTTGCCAATGGGCCGCCGCAAGCCTTTGTGGGTGAGTTATGCGAAATTCTTGATGCTCAGAATCAAGTCCTGACGCGCGCTGAGGTTATCGGTTTTGAAAGGTCTAAGGTTATATTGATGCCCTTCACCGCAGCTAAAATCTCGAGGGGGTTTAAAGTACGAGCAACAGGTTCGGCGATGACAGTACCCGTTGGAGAGGCGCTCCTCGGTCGAATAGTTGATGCCTTTGTCCAACCCTTGGATCAGCTAGGCCCACTTCATTGTCGTGAACAAGCCCCCCTTTATAAAACGAAAATTAATCCGCTATTACGCCAACCCGTCTCTGAGCGTTTAGAAACAGGCATTCATGCTATCGATTGTTTATTACCTTTAGGTAAAGGACAGCGTATGGGACTATTTGCAGGCTCTGGCGTTGGCAAATCAGTTTTACTCGGCATGATTACTAAACAAATCCGCTCTGATATCAATGTCATTGCTCTCATCGGTGAGCGAGGTCGCGAGGTGAATGATTTTATTCATGCCCATTTGGATGCGAAGAGCCTAAAAAAGACAGTTCTTGTTGTCGCTTGTAGCGATGACTCCGCCCTAATGCGCAAGCAAGCAGTTTATACGGCAACAGCTATTGCTGAATTTTTTTGTCGGCAAGGCAAAGATGTCATGCTGCTCATGGATTCGATTACTCGCTTTGCAATGGCACAGCGTGAAATTGGCCTAAGTTTAGGAGAACCGCCAACTGCCAGAGGTTATACGCCGACAGTATTTTCACTGCTGCCGGGGATTGTCGAACGTGCAGGTAACTTTAGCGGCCAAGGCAGCATTACCGGCCTTTATACTGTGCTCGTTGAGGGTGATGATTTTAATGAACCGGTTGCCGATAACATTCGTGCTCTTTTAGATGGACACATTGTCCTGACCCGTGAACTGGCACAACGTGGTCATTATCCTGCTATCGATATTTTACAATCAGTTTCACGTCTCGCTTCGCAATTGTTAACAATCGAAGAACAAAAACTACTCCAGCAAGTAATTGCTTTGCTTGGCCAATATCAACAAAACAAGGATCTGATTGAGATAGGGGCTTACCAAGCTGGTAATAATGTCAAACTGGATTATGCCCTTGCACGTATTGATTCGATTAACCAATTGCTCATCCAAAGAATGGAGGAGCCTTTGTCTATGGATCTTTTATTTAAACGTTTTTCCGAGATTTGTAATGTCTAAAACTTTAATCGCTCTGAAATCAAAACTTTGCTGGCAAAGGAATGATTTGAATCAAATGCTCGCAAGAATCGATGAAGAACTGACTGCATTGAAAGAAAATCTCGCTCAAAGACAAGAGCAAATTCATAAAGCCTGTGCCACATCGGTCATCATTAATCCAGAGCAGGAAATTTCACGCTTGAATTTTATTGTTCGCTACCAACTGGAACATGAAAATTTATCACTGGAAAAAAAAGAGTTGGAATCGCAACAGTCCCAACTAAAACAGAGGCATCTTCGCTTAACAAGTGAATTAAAAATGTTGGAAAAACATCAGACCAATAAAGAGAAAGTTGAAATCGAAAATACGCTAATAAAAGAGCAAAAAGATATTGATGAATGGGTCTTGCTAAGGAGAAAAATTAATGAAAATCAATAATCAAATTACATCTAATTTAATACAGCCAAAGGATTCAAGCAAGGCCAGTATAAACGGTTTCGAGGAATGGCTAAATTCCTTGCAAAAACAAAAAACAGGGGATGAATATTATTGGTATCATCAACAGCAATTAGAACTATCTGACCTCCATTTTAACTCTTTAAGTAAACAAACTGAGGTTGAGCCTATAGAGCTTATTTCTGATGCAACTAAAGCACATCACTATGGAATTGAAGAAAACAAATTAGAAAAATATGAGGCCAATTTAACAGTAGAAACAGAAGTTGCCAAACAAATTCCAAGTGCATCCAGGGTTGAATATATCCTTGAACATAATCAATCGCCCCTCCATCAAGAGTTCGGAAATATCGCAATTCAAAGTAGTGTTAGTCCCCAACTAAAACCGACTTGTTTTCCAAGAATCAATTGCTCGGAACACAAAGCTGTCACTCGCAACCTTGTGTTTAAGGAGCATCAATTATTTATTCAAGGAGAAGAGGCAGAATTCAGCTTGAATTCAGTTAATTTAACGCAGCAGCAGAGCGAGGAATTAAGTCAACTGGTTAAAGAATGGCTTCGATCGAAAGGAATAAGGTTACAACAACTGATTATTAATGGAGTAAAGCAATGAGCGATGCAATCGAAGGCGTTAATCAAGCTGATTTTTTGAAATTATTTATGCAGGAATTAACTTATCAGGATCCCTTAAAACCAATCGATAATCGTGAGTTCATGGCCCAAATGGCACAATTTTCGGCCTTGAAAGAAGCACAGTCTGCGTCCAATTCTTTGCTGGAGATAGCGAATTTGGCAAATGGCAATCAAAATCTGGCCCTTCTCGGTAAAACCATTAAAGTCAAAGGAAATGAGGTAGAAGGAACGGTTAATAAAATTGAATTTCCACCTAAAGCCGCGCCAATAATCCATGTGCTTTTTTCAGATGGTCAACGTAGTACAGTCGCTTTGACCGACATTACCTCAGTATCTTAAAAAAAATAAAGGAGTTGCAATGTCTAATTGTTATTACAGCAGCCTTACAGGAATGCTAGCCGCAAGTTTCGGATTACAAAATACATCCCACAATATTGCAAATATGCAAAGCCCGGGCTTTAAGCGTTCTGATGTTTTTTATTCTTGCTTGGGTAATGGTCAAAGTCATGATGGTCTTGGTTCAGGGGTTAGAGTCGCTGGGACCTCTACCAATTTTAATCCAGGCACCAATGTCGGAACAGGCAATCCTTCTGATTTAGCTATTGGCGGTCAAGGTTTTTTTATTGTTCGCCAGAAAAACGGCGAATTAGTTTACACCAGAGATGGCGAATTTGGTTTTAATAAGGAAGGACAATTAGTAGACAAACACAGCGGCGGTTTGGTAATGGGCTACAATGAAAAGGGGGATTTAATCCCAATCCAACAATTTGGACCCAAAACGAAGATTGGTAAAGCGACAACTCTCATTGATTTAGCTGGGGAGTTTATCCTTATTAAATCGGAGGAAAAAAATCCTTTCCCTACTCCGGATAAACCCCCTTCTATTTATAAAAATATTAAATTCAGTTTAGCTGATATTTTTGATGCTAAAGGTAAAGAGCATTCACTAGAACTTGAATTTAAACCCATAGGCGTCAGGCCAGACGATAAAACCACAAAGGATGGCTTGCAATTTGATTTAGAGAAAGTACTCTACGATGGAAATGAAATTGATTTTGATAGCCAATCCCTGCAATTTATGCAAGATGATAATGGAGCCCCTCAGGAAGGAGATAATTTAATAACTCTTAAATTACCCAATTATCAAACAATCAACCTGAACTTTGGAACCTATAATTCTGAACAAGATAAATCGGTTCGTTTAAACAAAACCGATCTGGATCCTTCAAAAATAACTAAAATTAAAATCCACAAACAAGATGGCTATACAGAAGGAAAGCAGACTTCTTTTTCCTTCGACGAAAATGGCCAGATTTCTTATAGTTATGACAATAATCAATCCGTTGAAGGTGTCTATGTAGCCCTTGCTAAATTCGACGATCTTGAGCATACGCTTATTCAGACAAACAATAATTTATTCCGTTCAAAAAATGATTCTGGCCGACAAATCGGACGCGCAAACAAAGGTGGTTTTGGCAATATACAAGCATCTAGCCTTGAATCGTCCAACGTCAATTCAACAACGGAATTTGCCAATATTGTCGTCCTGCAACGTATGTTTCAGGCCTGCTCGCAAATAATGGATATTGATAAACAATTACTGGAAGAGTTATTCAAAAAATGAAAACCGTTTTTAAACCATATCGTTTTATTAGTCCAAAGGAATTAGACTATTTTCAGCAAAATATCAGACATCACCTAGAAAATTGGTCCCAACTTTATGCTTTGAAAGGGCTTGATGTTGAACTCAGAACAGCAGCAAAATCAGGCGAAAATTCTGATGAAAAATTTCTTTTAATGACAGAGGAAAAAAAGCCAATCGCCCTGCTTGATAAACATTATTTAGAACTAATAAAAGAAAGTCTGTTTTCCGATTATTCTGACTGTTTTGATTCAATTTGCGCTGAAATTTTTATGAATTTTTTAAAAAAAATATTGGCTATTGATTCTCTATTATTTTGCCATTCGACTCATTCTACTGACTGGTTTTACCCAGGTTCTCCCTGCCTTGTCAGCCAATTTAGTAGTGATACCAAGCGCTTTAATCTTTATCTCCATCCTGACTGGATCTTAGCTCAGATCCCCAAACAAAAGCCCTCGCTGCCTGCTCTGGCTAAACTGGATGAGGTGCTGGCGAGCAAAGAGATCTTGTTAACTGTTGAGCTTGAACCTTTAAAACTTAGTCTGGATAAATTATTTGGGCTACAAGTTGGCGATGTGATTAAAACCTCTCATTCAATCAGCAAACCCATGCTCATGCGCAATCAGCAACAAACCCTTTGCGAGGTTGAAGCAGGGCAATTTCAGCACTTTAAATCCATTCAATTAAAGAGGTCCTTATGACTATAACCGTAAAAAAAATCGCGCTCTCAGAGCAGCTACCCCAGAGTGGCTCTAATCAACTAGTGAATGACAACTATTTAACTATTGTGGGGACCGTAGAAGTAGAATGCCAAATTCGTCTTGGCACCCTTGTCATGACTATCGCCGAATTAAGGCAACTTAAGCAGGGACAAACCTTTAGACTCCAGCAAAAAACCTCTGAGCCAATTGATATTATTTTTAATAATCAGGTGCTCGCCCGCGGTGAATTACTTTGTGCCGATGATTGCTTTGCTATGCAAATCACGGAAATTGCCTCATGAATAAATCTGGCTTTTACCTTATTGCAGGATTAGTAGTAGCAAAGCAGGCTGTTGCCGAAAGCTTGACTTTTAAACAGGCAATTGAACCCAAACAAGGTTGGCTTATCTACTTTTTGGCAACCTTGGCCTTGCTTGCTATTGCTTATGTCCTCTCTAAAAATACTAAACGGGGTTTTTCGCTGCCATCGAACTGTCTGATTATCGAAAAAAAAAGATTGGGTGCAAAAACTATCGTCTACATTTTTGAATACCAAAACCGACAATTTTTACTGGCTGATAACCAACAGGCATTGGCTCTGCATGCCTTGGATAAAGAGATTAAAAATGCGATATCCTAACTATATATTGATGCTGATACTGCTGGCTCTACCCTTGGCAAGTAT
>JACCSX010000297.1 GCA_013812775.1 Tatlockia sp.
CATCAATAGAGGCCTCGGTATAGAGGGACGCGCTATTAATAATTAGTTCTAACCTACCCATGCGCTGTTGAATATTGGTCAGGTATTCCATGTAGTTATTATTCTGTGAAAAATCTAAAGGAAATAATTGGCAGTATTGATTGAGATTTCTTAGATCTTGAGCAACATTTTGGGCTTGATCTTCAGAAGAACAATAATGCAGAGCAATTTTATAGCCTTTTTTGGCAAGATGAAGCGCAATCTCTTTTCCAAGACGTACTCCGGCTCCGGTAACTAGCGCTACTTTATCCGTTGGAGACTCTGTCATAAAAAAAACCTCTATACAGCAATGGTTTTTATTATTGTTTAATTTTTATACATCATTACTAATACTATGTTCTTATTCCACCTATTGTCAAGAAAAGGTCGCATGCAGGCTCATTTGGTTAAGCTGCTCAATAATTTTGTTCCCCATCTCTTCAGTCGATACTAATTTACCTCCTGAAGTCATGATATCCTTTGTCCGCGCCCCACAATCCAAAACCTTATTTACAGCACTTTGCAGCATTTGCGCTTCTTCATGCCATTTAAAAGAGTATTCAAACATCATGGCGATAGATAAGATCATAGCCAAAGGATTGGCTAGATTTTTTCCTTCAATGTCCGGGGCGCTACCGTGGATTGGCTCATAAAGTGAATGATGTTCACCAAAGGATGCCGAAGGCAACATCCCTAGTGATCCTGTTAACATGGATGCTTCATCCGATAAAATATCACCGAACAAATTAGCGGTCAGAATTACATCAAATTGCCTGGGATTGCGGATTAATTGCATAGCCGCATTGTCCACATACATATGCGATAAATCGACTTCGGGATACTCCTTCTCTCCTATCATTTGCACGATTTTACGCCAGAGCATTGACGTTTCCAGGACATTTGCTTTATCCACGGAGCAGAGACGGTTAGAACGTTGTTTAGCTAAATTAAATGCAACACGTGCAATGCGTTCAATTTCTGTTCGCATATAGCGCATGGTATTAAACCCGAACTCCTGACCTTCAACCAGACTAATACCCCGCGGTTCACCAAAATACACATCACCGGTTAGCTCACGAACAATCATTAAATCAAGGCCAGCAATACATTCTTTTTTTAAGGATGAAGAGTCTGCCAGCGCTTCAAAAAGCACAGCCGGCCTTAAATTGGCAAAAAGACCAAGTTCTTTACGAATTTTAAGCAGACCTTGTTCTGGTTTATATTGATTCTGATCCCATTTTGGCCCACCCACAGCACCTAACAAAATACTGTCTGCTTCTTTGGCAATCGCGAGTGTTTCATCATTTAGAGGTGAACCATAGGCATCAATGGCAGCACCGCCAATTAAGCCATAAATTAGGTTCAAACGACGTGCTGAATTTTCATTAAACCACTGCAAAACCTTAACCGCTTCTGCAGATACTTCCGGGCCAATGCCATCACCTGCTAACATTAAAATGGTTTTATGCATGTTGATTGTCTCCAGAAAAAAGCCAGGGCTGTTCTGTTTTTTGTTTCATTTCGAAGGCTGAGATCTCAGTTTCATAGTTTAAGGTTTCAGCAATTTCATCCATCCCTTTAACTAAAGTTTCGCGTCTGTAAGCATCTATAGAAAAAGGGATTTCTAGGCTAGCAGCCGTGATAATTTGCGCATGCAGATTAACGGTCACCACGTTGTTGGTTTGGGTTGCAAGTTCTTGAATTGCTGTTCTAGGTAAGGCAATAGGCAACAAGCCATTGTTAAAGCAATTGCTATAAAATATATCCGCAAAGGTTGGGGCAATAATCACGCGAATACCGAAATCCATCAAGGACCAGACAGCATGTTCACGACTTGAGCCACAGCCAAAATTTTCCTCGGTTAGCAAAATTTGGGCATTTTGAAAAGGCCGTTGATTTAAAATAAATTCAGCTTTTGGTTTATTTTCGATATCGTAGCGCATTTCGGCAAATAAAAAGTTGCCCAAGCCTGTTCGTTTGATTGTTTTAAGATATTGCTTGGGAATAATCATATCCGTATCAATATTTGCAATTGGCAAATAGGCCATAACAGCGCTGATTGTTTTGAATGCTTGCATAATTTAGACCTCTTGAATCAATGTTCTGACATCAGTTAACTTGCCTGTAATTGCGGCGGCTGCGGCCATTGCCGGACTTAACAAATGTGTACGACCGCCACGACCTTGTCGTCCCTCAAAATTACGATTTGAAGTTGAAGCGCAGCGTTCACCAGCTTCCAGACGATCAGAATTCATAGCGAGGCACATTGAGCAACCTGGCTCGCGCCAGTCAAAACCACTGTCTCTAAAAATTTGATCAAGGCCTTCGCGTTCTGCCTGCTCTTTAACTAGTCCTGAGCCGGGAACAACTAGAGCTATAACATTTGCCGAAACTTTGCGCCCTTGAATAACGCTTGCCGCAGCACGTAAATCTTCAATACGAGCATTGGTACAAGAGCCGATAAATACTTTGTCTATCTTAATTGAATCCAAAGGCATACCAGGGGTTAGTCCCATATATTCCATAGCTCGCAGCATGGAATCTCTTTTGATTGGATCTGATTCCTGATAGGGGTCAGGTAGAGTGGCATCAATAGCTAAGGCAGTATCAGGGCTAGTTCCCCAAGTAACGTGAGGAGCGATTTTGTTGGAATTCAGGCTAAGATCTTTATCATAGATTGCTCCTACATCGGCTTGCAATCTTTGCCAGTAATCAACAGCGCGAGACCATAGTTCGCCCTTTGGAGCAGCAGGACGACCTTGCAAATACGCAAAGGTAACCTCATCAGGCGCTATCAATCCTGCCCGCGCCCCTGCCTCAATAGCCATATTGCAAATGGTCATTCTGGCTTCCATGGAAAGCATTTTTATCAACGAGCCTGTGAATTCGATGACATAACCAGTAGCGCCAGCCGTACCAATTTTGGCAATGACAGCTAAAATAACATCTTTGGCAGTGACCCCAAAAGGCAATTTGCCTTCTATGCAAACACGCATATTTTTCGATTTTTTTAAAACCAGAGTCTGGGTGGCAAAAACATGTTCTACTTCAGAGGTACCAATCCCAAAAGCTAAGGCACCAAAGGCACCATGAGTAGAAGTATGACTATCCCCGCAGACAAGAGTTATTCCTGGTAAAGTGAAGCCCTGTTCTGGACCAATAATATGAACAATTCCTTGCCGTTTATCTGAAAGCTCAAAATAAGGAATGTCATGTTGCTGACAATTCTGCTCTAACATCTCAACTTGTAATCGAGATTCAGGATCTCTAATACCCAAGCGGCGATTTATTGTAGGAACATTGTGATCGCTAACCGCTAAAATGGTATTGGGACGCCGAATAATTCTGCCAGCGAGCGCCAGACCTTCAAAGGCCTGAGGGCTTGTTACTTCATGGATCAAATGTCTATCGATGTAGAGAATTGTAGTGCCGTCTGGTTTATTACAAACCTGGTGTTGCTCCCAAATTTTGTCGTATAAGCTTTTCATAAACCCCTCCCAAAGGTATTTTCCTCTCTAGTTCGACAATAGGTTTCCTCAATAAAGAATAATGTGGAAAGTGCTAAAATTAATGAAAGTGGCAGCAAAGCTAAAGAAAAATGATAGCCTTGTAGCGAAAAATGATGCACCCCATCAACCACTTTCCCTTCCCAGGTCCAGTCTAAAAAAGCACCAACCAAAGGTTCATAAAGGGCTTCGCAGACTGAATCAAAAGTATTCATAATGCCAAGCACTGTGGCTGCTAAAAAAATAGGAAATATTTCGCGGATCATGGCAAAACTTGTGAAAAAGCCACTGGTACCAAATCCAAAGAGAAATAACAGGATTATTAAGGTGGCCAAGCCAAGGTTAGTACCGAAAATCACCAGTGATAGACAAATGAAAGCGACAAAGGTTCCGAGAAATAAGATTGGTTTTCTACGACCCATATAATCGGATAACCAACCCAAAAAGGGCGCGCCGAAAGCAAAGCCTATAAAAATCGCAGATATCGCTAAAGCCGCATTTGCTCTTGAGAGCGCATAGGCAGTTTCTAAAAAAGGGACTCCCCAAAGGCCGCCAAACACTGATACAGGCGCGAAGGCAAGGCCGCTGTATAAGGACAAAACCCAGGTTTGTCTGGTCATTAAAATCGTTTTAAAAGAATAACTTTGATGATCACCATGCTCATGAATTGGCGTCAGAGTTCCTGGCTTGTCTCTGACAACTGCAAAATAAATAATGCCAAGAAAAACACCGGCAATACTGATTAACTGCAAAGCCATTCGCCAACCAAACTCTTGTACCAGAAGAGATAAAGGCATTTGACCACCCACGGCACCGAGCATGGCGGCTGTCATAAACATTCCTGAAACCAAGGCAAACTTTTTAGGGCTAAACCATACAGAAGCCAGTTTAAAGCAAGAAACTGCAGCAAACGCAGCCGCAGCACCCATGAAGGCACGACTTACAGAGGCTAACCATAAAGAATTGGATTGCGAAAAAACAAAGGTGCTGATAGCACAAATAAAAATGGCGCAGGTGGTGATTTTTCGGGGACTGAATTTATCCAGCATCATCCCGATTGGAATTTGCATAACCAAATAAGCGTAAAAATAAAAGGCTGAGAGATTACCTAAGCCTGCCCCATTGACGTTAAATGCCTTCATTAAATCGGTAGTCATGACACTGGGAGAGACTTGAATTAAATACTTATAAAAGAAAAAACCCGCGGCAATTGTCCAAATAATCCAAGGATAGCCTAGAGTTAACCAATTATTTTTATTAGAAATTTTATTCATCATAGACACCAACCAAATTATTATAGGCTTGAGTAATCTGCTCCGTGACTGCACCGATTGTTATGATTTGATGACCGATTTGTGAAACTGCTGCTACTTCAACGGCAGTGCCAGTAATAAACACTTCATCTGCATTCCTAACTTCATCGGGATGTATATGACGTTCAATCACTGGAATATGATGACTTTTTGCAATAGCAATAACAGTCTGTCGTGTAATTCCATTTAAAAAACAATCAGCAATCGGGGTGTGAATAACTCCATTTTTCACCATAAAAAAATTAGCACCAGTACATTCGGCAACAAAGCCGCGGTAATCTAACATTAACGCATCATGAAACCCAGACTGTTCAGCTTTATTCTTAGATAAAGTTCCAATCATATAAAGTCCAGCTGCCTTGGCTTTGACTGGAGCGGTAGCAGGAGAAGGCCGTATCCAATCTGCCCACATCAGCTTTAAACCGGATTTTTTGGTATTTTCGTCTGAGAAATAGGATTTCCATGGCCAAGCCGCAATGGCTACATGCACGGAACATAAATGAGAGGCAACACTCATGGTTTCTTCACCGCACCAGGCAATTGGACGTATATAAGCATCTTGTAAATTAGATCTACAAATCAATTCTTCTGTAATTGAATTTGTGCGACACGATGTTGCTAAACAAACTGTTGCAGCAGGCAGCCACCTGAATGCAACCTACTGTTCCGTCAGTAGTTCTCTACCCAGACATGCGATCGGAGTAATCTGATGGTCTGAAGCTCTGGGGA
>JACCSX010000318.1 GCA_013812775.1 Tatlockia sp.
AGTTTATACAGCAAGAAGCAGCCAACTTGAAATTAGCAAAACTCAAGACCAGTGCCAATTGACCCGCGCTGAATGCAAGGAATTATTAGATGCATTTACGAAAGAACAGGATTCAATGTTAAAAAAACAATTTTATTTAGAAATAAAAATGTTAATGGCTCAATCTGACTACCAAAGAAAAGTCGCTGATTTTCAACTGAAAAAAGCGATTCGCTCTGTTTTAATAGATGGTTTGTTTCCATTTGTGGTACTACTTTCATTGGTTTTTTTACCAACAGGCCTTGGGCTTGGGATAATTGCCGCAGCATTGGCTGTTGCTATAATTTCTTACGCAATAATTAATCTCTACGAGCCAAAAGCAGAGGAATTGCCAGACTTTGATAAGGAAGAATATAAAGAATTCAAGCAAAATCCAAACCTTTCCTTTTTTGACCCGAAAGAATCTAATACCTCAGGGGGCTTTTTTAAGGGAGATCTTTCACCGGATTATTCCAAGCTGGCAGTAGAAGTGGATATGAAACTCGAATCGGCTATGGTTTTTAATTAGCATTTGTACTCCTGAGTGATCCTTAGAAATTTGACTGTTTCAATACAGGGATACTTAACGTTGCCCGCTCCACCTCTGAACATACAAAGGCACTCTTAAAGATTTCCATTAAAATAATTTCCATAATTTTTTTAATCGCTTATAATGTCGCGCGGTCCAACAATTGAATTACAAGGGATTTCAAATGGAAAAAATAACATCAACCCTAATGGGGCTGTTTTTGCTCTATGCTTTATCTTTGCTTTGTGGCTTTTCACTCATCCATGCTGAACAACGTAAACCCCCACTCATTACCACAGGCCATTATTTTGACGGCCATATTAGCCGCCCTTTGCTGATACAGAGTCTTGATTTCGGACGCAGCTGGCAATATCCTGCATCTGTTAATCAAAGTCCTCTTCCCAGCGATTTTTTGGATGGTGGATTAAGCAAATATTCTTGCAATAAATTCATTTGTATAGCGACAGGAAATTATTACAACAGTGGAGCAAATCTTGTCCCATTATTACTTCAAAGCAGAAATTCAGGGTTAAATTGGACTTTCCAAGCATTAAGAACCTGCCGGCTGATTTTCAAAAAGGCTGGTTTAATGACGCAGCGTGTAAAGATACAGGTTGTTTTGCTGTTGGACTTTATGAAAACTCCAAGGTTTCTCGGCCATTATTGGCTTTGACTGACTCTAAGGGGAGCTGGCAATATTCTGACTCCCACACAGGCATTGCCCTGCCTTCTGATTTTAGCGAAGGCTGGTTTACTACCATCAGTTGCAGCAACAGTAATTGTATTGCTGCTGGAACCTATTTAGATAGGCAAGCGCTGAGGCATCCTTTAATAATGGTCAGCCAAAATGATGACCTAACCTGGAAACCAGCGGCTTACAAAGAGGGCGCACTTTACAGCGCCGACCAGCCTGATACTTATCTTTTTGCTTCAACCTGTGATAGCAATCATTGTGTTTCCGTTGGAGAGTATACTGATCCTCAAGCCTCGGCGACCCCACTCCTCCTGCAAAGCCACAATAGTGGAACTACATGGACAAAATCGCCAATCTCCTTACCCCCGGATCTTCTGTCAGGATGGTTTAATGCCGTGGATTGCAAAGCAGGTTTTTGTATTGCTGTTGGTACTTATGAGACTGGAGAAGCCAACAAACCTTTGTTGTTTTTTAGTGCGGATAAAGGGGCCCATTGGCAAATTCAAGAACCTGTCCCCGATTCTGAGCTTGGAACTCATCTGGAATATGGAGCTTTTATGAGTGCTTCCTGCTCTGATATGGGCTGTATCGCCGGCGGTTCCTTTTCTAATTACTTTAATACCTATCCACTAATCGCCGTCAGTCATGATAAGGGATTAAACTGGCATTATCCCCCCTCAGCAAGAACCTCTGTTCCAGCGGCGGAACTTGGAAATGGCCATTTCGCAAAAGTTCATTGCCAGCAAACAACCTGCCTTGCAGCCGGTGATTATACCCTCAACTCCGAATATTTCCCCTTATTAGCCTTAAGTAAGGACGGCGGCAATACCTGGAATTTTCCTGAGGCTATTAACGATCCAAAGATACTGCCAGAAAATTTTATTAATGGGTATTTTTAATCGGATTGCCCATTCCTATGTTCCGCGGCCATGCCCTGAGAGTTCTATAAGAAATTTGCATATAACTTAAAGAGCTACGTACTGCGCTTTATGCGCGGTACGTAGGCGTTTAATTTCCTGTTGATCTCTTAGGGGCATACCGCGGGGCCGTAGGCAAAACATCCCTTAGCTCAATGGCAGTAGGGAGAAGAGAGAGTCAAATTTAACAGCAGGTTAAGGAGAGAAGATAGCAGGAACGTCGTCTCAACAGTCAACTTCATTTAAAAACTGCATTTTTTCTCTCGGCCTCTGGCAAATCATTCTAAAAAATGACCAGGTCTCCCTTGGGTATGTTGCCAAAAAAGTGTATAATTGCACGTTTTGTTGCACAAGAAACTTTCTACTATGAACCTTGAAAAACACTATGATGTCATCGTTGTCGGTGGCGGCCACGCGGGTACTGAAGCTGCTCTTGCTGCTGCACGTCTAGGCGCAGATACCCTGCTATTAACTCACAATATGGATATGCTGGGCCAAATGTCCTGCAATCCTGCTATCGGCGGCATTGGAAAAGGACATTTGGTTAAAGAAATCGATGCCCTTGATGGAGCAATGGCTCGAGCTGCAGATAAGGCCGGCATTCAATTTCGTATTCTTAATGCATCAAAAGGCCCGGCGGTACGCGCCACACGTGCTCAGGCTGACCGAGTGCTTTATCGTCAAGCTATCCGGGAAGTTTTACAAGCCCAACCTAATCTGACTCTATTTCAACAAGCTGTGGATGACTTGATTATTGAAGGCGGACGAGTAACTGCGGTTGTCACCCAAATGGGTTTAACGCTGCGGGCTCGCGCCGTAGTCCTTACTGTTGGAACCTTTTTGGGTGGCAAAATTCACGTCGGCATGAAAAATTATGCTGGCGGACGAGCAGGTGATCCACCGGCCATCGCTTTAGCTAAACGCTTGCGCGAACTAGACTTACCGGTTGGTCGTTTAAAAACAGGCACGCCACCTCGAATTGACGGGCGTTCGCTTGATTACAGTCAAATGCAGATACAACAGGGCGATAGTCCTGTGCCTGTTTTTTCTTATTTGGGCAAAGCCTCCTGTCATCCTCAGCAATTGCCCTGCTACATTACCCACACTACAGAACAAACCCATGAAATTATCCGTTCCAATCTGCATCAGTCCCCGATGTATGCCGGCGTGATAGAGGGTATAGGGCCGCGCTATTGCCCCTCTATTGAAGATAAAATTGTTCGTTTTGCCGATAAATTGTCGCATCAGATTTTTGTAGAACCCGAAGGGTTAACAACGGATGAAATTTACCCCAATGGCATTTCAACCAGCTTGCCTTTTGAGGTACAGGTACAATTTGTACGAAGCATAAAGGGTTTCGCCAATGCCCATATTACGCGACCTGGCTACGCTATCGAATACGATTATTTTGACCCGCGCGGGCTAACTCCTTTCTTACAAACCAAACCTCTGGAAAATCTCTTTTTTGCTGGCCAGATTAATGGCACAACTGGCTATGAAGAAGCAGCAGCTCAAGGCTTAATTGCCGGCATGAATGCCGCATTGCAAATTAAAGAGCAGGAGCTCTGGTGTCCGCAACGCCATGAAGCCTATATGGGAGTACTCGTGGACGATCTGATAACCTGTGGCACCCAGGAGCCTTATCGCATGTTTACCTCAAGAGCGGAGTATCGCCTCTTATTGCGGGAAGATAATGCTGATTTGCGTTTAACAGAAAAGGGACGGGAGTTAGGACTGATTAGCGACGAGCGCTGGCAAACCTTCTCTGCGAAAAAGGAAGGTATAGAGCGTGGCCAATCAGCTTTAAAAAGCACTTTGGTAAGAGTTTCGCATAATGAAATTCTGAGCGGCTTTCTTGAAACACCTTTGCAGCAAGATTGTCGAGCTGCTGAGTTATTAAAACGTCCTGAGGTCAATTATCAGGATTTACAGGCGCTTGCTGAACTTAATTTACCTGAGTTAACAGATGATATAGCTGAACAAATCCAAATCCAATCAAAATACGCCGGTTATATAGAACGCCAATTACTTGAAATAGAACGTTTAAAGAAAAATGAAAACACCAAATTACCGGCTAGTCTTGATTACCAAGCAGTTTCTGGCTTATCCACCGAAGTCATTCAAAAACTAACGAAAATCAGACCTGCAACGCTGGGACAGGCAGCACGTATCTCAGGACTAACTCCAGCAGCCCTATCTCTGCTCCTCGTGCATTTAAAAAAACATCGAGAACCAGCATGACGCCCGCGCAAAGTTCGGCACAATTATTGGAAAATGGTTTAGACGTACTGGGCCTTGAAATGGCTATCAACCCACTTCTGAGCTATCTGCTCTTATTACAGAAATGGAATAAAGCCTATAATCTGACTGCTATCAGGGACTTGGATGCCATGATAACCCGGCATCTACTGGATAGTCTTGCCATCTTGCCTTGGATTAAGGGAAAGCGGGTCCTTGACATTGGATCTGGCGCTGGTTTTCCCGGTATCCCCTTGGCCTTGGCAAATCCTGATTTAGAACTGGTGCTCTTAGACTCTAACGGCAAGAAAACCCGTTTTTTAGAAGAAATAAAGCGAACTTTGCAATTAAAAAACGTTGAAATTGTCCTAAGTCGGGTTGAAAACTATCACCCTGCTTTTGATTTTGATACTCTAACAAGTCGAGCTTTCAGCGAACTGGCCCAAATGATAAAGTGGACTCAACACTTAATCAGGCCAAATGGCATCTGGCTTGCCATGAAAGGTCGCATCCCTGAAACCGAGTTGACGAGCATCCACCTCCCTTATCAGGTAAAATCCTACACAGTACCCGGTCTGGATGGTGAGCGCTGCTGTATCATTATTGAAAACGCACACAAGGAATAATCATGGCGAAAGTAATAGCGATTGCCAATCAAAAAGGAGGCGTAGGTAAAACAACGACTTCCATTAATTTAGCGGCATCAATTGCAGCAAATCGCCTTTCTGTTTTGCTTGTTGATCTTGATCCTCAGGGTAATGCCACTATGGGCTCCGGCATTGACAAAAATGCCTTGGTGCACACTAGCAATGACGTTTTATTGCATGACTGTCTGGCTGAACAAGCAATCCTTACAACAACCTGTGGCTTTGATGTGATTCCTGCCAATGGTGATTTGACTGTTGCCGAAGTCAGCCTGATGGAACGTAGCCAGCGCGAGACCTTTCTTTCCAAGGCTCTACAACCTATACAAAGCAACTATGAGTTTATCTTAATCGATTGTCCGCCGGCCTTAAATACCCTAACCATCAATGCCCTGGTTGCCGCAGATTCCGTTTTAATCCCCATGCAATGCGAATATTATGCGCTGGAAGGATTGGCTGCTTTGTTGTCGACAATTGAGCAGGTAAAAGCCTCTGTAAACCCGCGCCTGCAAATAGAAGGTGTTTTGCGTACAATGTACGATACGCGTAATCGCTTATGTTCTGAGGTTTCAAAACAGTTGCTGCAACATTTTACTTCCAAGGTATACAGAACCGTTGTACCACGTAATGTACGCTTGGCCGAGGCTCCCAGTCATGGAATGCCCGCCTTGCAATACGACAAATCATCACCAGGTGCTGCTGCTTACATGGTCCTTGCAGCTGAATTACTCAGCAAGCAAACTGTGGCTGTTTAAGTCCCTAATCTAAATCGAGGTATATATGACGCAAAAACGCGGTAGTTTGGGGCGCAATTTATCAGCTTTATTAGGTAATTCAGCTGTAAATCTGATTGCTGAAAAGCCTGCGGTTGATAACCTTAAATTAGCTTTGGATTGCTTACAACCAGGAAAATATCAACCTCGTGCCGAAATTGAGGAGGCCCCTCTTGCAGAATTAGCCGCTTCAATAAAGCAGCAGGGCTTATTACAACCTCTCATAGTAAGAGAAATTAACACTGGTCGTTACGAAATTATTGCTGGAGAACGCAGGTGGCGTGCCTGCCAGTTAGCAGGACTTAAAGAGGCTCCCGTCATACTACGCCAGGTCGATGACGAAACAGCAATGGCAATTGCCCTGGTTGAAAATTTGCAACGTGAAGATTTAAACGCAATGGATCAAGCAAGAGCGATGCATCGCCTCACCTCTGAATTCGGACTGACGCATCAACAAGTTGCCGACCTGCTATCAAAATCACGCGCCGCTGTAAGTAATTTTCTAAGGTTATTGAGTTTAAATGCAGAAGTCCGACGCTTGTTAGAACACGGTGATTTGGATATGGGGCATGCCAGAGCGTTACTCATCCTTGATGAACACATGCAAACCCAAGTAGCAGAACTGATTGTCGCCAAAAATTTATCTGTCCGTGAAACTGAAAAACTGGTTGCACGGGTTAAAGAAAGCAAGATTGAAAAACATCAAGCCCCTGAAATTAGTTCATTAATAAAAGCACAAATGCAGACTTTGGCCGAGCACTTAAAAACAAAAATAAAAATCAAGACTGGAAAGGCTGGAAAGGGAACGATTGTTATTCATTACGATACGATGCAAAGCTTACAAACTGTCATTCAACAGTTGTTAAATATCTAACGAAAAAGGCTCAGACTCCTTGATTATCAATTGAGTCTGACACCTTGAGCTGATAAACATTGTTATAGCCCTTCTCAAGAATGGATAAAAAGCAGGGCATGGGATGGCATATCAAGAATAACTGATTTTATTAATACGATTGAAGCAGACAACAAAGCGCTTAAAGTCTGCTACTCGGTCTGAAGGCGGGAATTATCTGATCGCCAAAGCCGAGTTTTACCGTCTATTTCCTGATGCGCACACCAAGCGATCATTAACGAAAACGATGACAAAGATAGTACGCGAACTGTTCTTGAGATGGAGATACAGCACCTTAAAGAGATGCTGGCTGAGAAGAATAAGCAAAATGAATTCTACATAACAATTAGAAACAGCTACAGTAGAAAAAACAATGCTAATAGAAACGCTCAGTAGCAATCAAAAGCTACTTGGGCATGATAGTAAGAAAAAAAGAAAGTGGTTTTTAGGGTTCCCCTTATCACGCTCAACTTATAAATAGTCAGATATTATCTTAATAATTTAATCTATAGATTAGATTTTAAAAACTCTGATTTATTATTCAGGTTTTCAGGTGGCTGCATTAAAGTCAATGCATGTCTTACCGCTCCTTCTGCCAAAATAGATGTGGTATCAAGAGTAAGTATCCCGCAATTTTCCCTGTTCAAAACTAAAGGTAATTCTGTACAAGCAAGTGCAACACCATCGCACCCCCTCGCTTTTAGTCTTTCTTTAACGGCTAATAAGGCATATAATGTTTTTGATTTAACCTTACCAGTCGGAATTAATTCTTCAAAAATTGCTATCTGAACAATGTCCTGATCCTCTTGAGAAGGAATAATTTCCTCTATATGGTGCAAGCGTAATTGGTTTTGATAGAGATGATCATTCATAGTCCATCGAGTTCCAAGAATACCAACTTTTTTTAAATCATGGCGGTGGCATTCTGCTGCAACCATATCGAGCATAGAGAGGACAGGAATGCTGGCTCTCTTTTTAATATTATCAATAACCTTGTGTACAGTATTTGCTGGAATAATAACAAAATCAGCACCACCTTTAGCTAAATTTTCTATGGATTCAATTAGTCTATCTTCAACTATATCCCATTGACCGTGATTTTGAGCCTGATGGGTGGGACCAAAATTTGGTTGATGCAAAATAATATTAGGATGATGGTGATGATGTTCAAAAAAGCCATGCGCTTTTTGATTGATTTTATTTATACAATCAATAGCTACAGGAATGGTTACCCCTGCAATGCCTATAGTTGGTACTTTTGTCATATGAATTAACCCCTTATTACAATTTGCCAAGAAAAAGTTGCGCTGCCTCATTTTTTTCTTACTTTTTAAATTTCCAAATTAATTGATGGAAAATGACTATCAGAGCAAAAAGCTACAAGTCAAAATGGCTTGGTTAGCTCTAATAATAATCT
>JACCSX010000321.1 GCA_013812775.1 Tatlockia sp.
TCCCTTGGAATTAATGAACAGAAATTTAACAGGATAATCCAAATAATAATTTAAACTTTTTAACATTCTAAAGCCTTCTAAATTCTCAAAAAATTGACTCGTATATTACGATTATTTTATTAAGAAAATATTAACAAAACAGCGAATTGGTTTCAAATAAACTCAAATCGAGCAAATAATGGAATGTGATCCGATAGCATCCGCCAAGGCTTACCTTTTAAACATTGCACATCAACGACGCGCATACCTCGATAATAGATCCTGTCAACGCAGAGAGAAGGTCTTATTGCTGGGAAAGAACGAGCGTGCTGCCCTTTTAGGCTGAAAAAAGCTTCTTTTACGCCTAACTCATCTGCTAAAAGCTCAGATAAATGATGTCGCCAATCATTAAAATCACCAGCCATTAGCAAGGGTTCATTCTCAGGAACTGCCTCTGCTATCCGCTTGATAATAGCTCTTGTTTGCGAAGCACGCTCCGCCTTAAATAAACCGAGGTGAACACAAAGTAAATGCAGGGTAATTTCAGGCTCTCCGGCAAATTTTATCTGACCATGCAAGATAGAACGGGAAGCACGATTCATCGATGATAAGTTAATATTTTCAAAACAATCAAAACTGAATTTGGACAAAATAGCATTGCCATGATGGCCGGATTGATAAATAGCATTTTTTGCATACAAGAAATGAGGCCACATTTCTTCAGCAATGTATTCGAACTGTGAAGAATTGGGCCAGGCAGTGATTCGTTTCTCTCGGCCTCGATGCTCACCCTGTACTTCCTGTAAAAAAACAAAGTCCGGGCTTAATGCGGAGAGCGCTGTTCGCATTTCAGGCAGAAGAAAACGTAGTTTTCCAAAAAAACCAAAGCCTTTATGGATATTATATGTTACCAGAGAAAGGCTTCGCGGCGTTTGTGACATACAAAACCCTAGTGAAATTCTTAATTTAAGCATAACATTAAGTTCAGGGAATATCAGTTTTTAAGTGCCTCAACAACCCTTTTGACTCAATATCCGAGAAATTTTAGTCTGTACTTCACGCATTTGCTTCTCATTTTCATACCGTGTTCGTGGCCAAAAAAACCCTTTCAAACCATCCTTTTTGTTTCTAGGTACAATATGAACATGAAGATGAGAAATACTTTGGCTAACTGTATTATTGATAGCTATGAAACTACCAGTAGACTCCATTGCTTCTTCTACAGCGATACCAATTTTTTGAGTTAATAAAAAAAGAGGTTGTATTAGGTTCTCTGGTAAATCATAGAGTGTTTTATAATGGGCTTTAGGTGCTAATAAAGTATGTCCTAAGAACAAGGGATGATTATCTAAAAAAGCAATAAAATGCTCATTTTCATAAACAATCATGGCGTTTTCAGTCTTTTCGACAATTAAATCAATCGTACAAATCCCTGTCATTTTTTAACCTAATTCTGTACACAGATAAGATCATTATAGAGGTTAATTCGTTAAGTACCGTCTAGGGCTTTTAGTTAACATCAGTTATCATTAATGACTATCTTGCTATTATCAATTTTTATGAATGCTTTAACTCTTACAGTACCTGGTTTCACCATCGCCTATAAAACCTGGGGAAATCCAGATTTGCCACCACTGCTCGCCTTACATGGCTGGCTTGATAATGCCAATTCCTTTGATAGGTTGGCCCCTTTTTTAGAAGGGCAATTCTACCTCATTGCCATTGATTTCCCAGGTCACGGTCATTCCTCTCATCTACCCGAAGGCTGTCACTATCATTTCTATGATGGCATTTTTAATGTGTTGGAAATTATCAAGGCGCTGGGCCTTAAACAAATTCATTTACTCGGCCACTCAATGGGGGCCTGCCTGGCAAGCCTTATTGCAGGTGTAGTGCCTGAACAAATTCTATCCTTGGTCTTAATCGAGGCGTTGGGGCCTTTTTCAAATCCGGAATCCAGCACCCGGGAACAATTAGCAAACTATGCGCATCAGGTATGCAAAGTGAAGAACAAGGAAGCCAGGCCATATCAAACGCTGGAGCAGGCTGCGTTGCGTAGAGCTCAAAAGGGTTATCTAGCCCAAGAATTTACTGAAATTCTTGCCAAGCGCGGATTGCAGGAGAAAGATCAGGGTTTTTATTGGCGGCATGATCGACGCCTGCTCATTTCAAGTCCTCTTACTATGACAGAAGGCCAGGTATTATCCTGTTTGACAGGCATTAGCACCAAATCCTGTTTAATTCGGGCATCTAAAGGCTATGATTTTGATCCTGAAATTCTGCAAAAAAGAGTTGAAGCGGTACAAAATCTGCAAATTTACGAATTGGAAGGCGGACATCATATTCACATGGAACACCCAGAGGCTGTAGCACGCTGTCTGACGAGTTTTTATCAGAATTAGAGTTGTGCTGGCACACATACATCGTAATTGACAGCTACTTTTGAAAGCGCAGTCTGGACATCGATAATGGAATAACCCAGGTCCAAGGCAGCATTTATAACCCCACAACCGGCCTCATCATAGGTTGTCGTAGGTATCCAATAATCCATATTTGCCTTGACCATAACTTGAAAGGCTTTGCGTACATTCCAACCCCTGGTTGTTGCCATTAAAAAAAACAAGCGGTTAAAAACGCCACTGGAGTAATGAACTTTCAAGTCTTCACTATATTGAATAGCTGAATCAATAGAATGACCATCGCGACTTGGAATATCCATATAACGAAGCGCTTCCCGTCCAGAACCTTCTTTCAAAATTTCAGCACCAATCATCCAGATAGTTTTACCCGTCGAATAGAATTCCGCCGCTTTAACAGCCATATCTGAAAAGGATTCGTTAATAGCACCGGAATGTTCTGTATAGACAAGATTTGAATGCTGTTCGGTAAAACCATGGCTTAGTTCGTGAGCAGCAATTCCTAAGGATACGAGTGGGAAAGTTCTATTCGCCCCATCTCCATAGGTCATTTGCTTACCATCCCAATAGGCATTTTCATAGTTATTACCGTAATGGACACGCATGATTAACTGCATTGGCTGCCCCCTATGAGTTAGGGCCTCGATATCACACCAATCACGGTACATTTGTTTAATGACGTAACCCGCATACATTGCATCGTTTGATGGAGAAAAGGCACCATTCACTTTATCGTATCCATCTCCATTATAGCCGGTCATAAACCTGGTCTTGTCAGTACCCACATTTACCATACAATCAAATTCCATCGCATTGTTCGCAGATATTTTCTGATTGTCCATGTCTACAATCTTGACCGCAGGATTTTCCATGAAACATTTTTTCGATACATTATCACGACTTAGGTCCAGTAGCGGCAGATCCTTGCCAAAAACATAGGAACCCGTTTTGCAATTACCGCCATAGCCTTGACCTTTGACTGGCTCAAGAGCCGTTTTAATATCATCCCAAATCTTGAAGGGTTTATAGGTTTTAGCATCAATAATAGCAGTCAATCTTGCCGGTATTTTGTCCTGATATTGAACTAACACAGAGATAAAATAAGCCCAATGCGCCTGATGTTTAGGATCGACATAGACTATTGGATTAATCGTTTCTTCACTTAAAGCCTCACCTTTATATTGTTCTTTGAATTGTTGCATGGCCAGAGTTGAATTTTTAACAAAATCAGCCGTAGGCTTTGCCAATTCTGTTTGTAAACCACGATAGAGAATGCCGTTCATTTGCACATCTTGAGCCATTAATAACTGACTAGCTTTATTTTTGCTGTGCATAATGGCATAACCCCCGAAGACAACAAATCCTCTGTATTGTTGTTGCATTCGAATATGACTAACCTGGTTGGCATCCCTTCGTTGCTGAATAAATTGTAAGATATCTGGTAAAATTTGTGGATTTTTCACTAACCCTGGAATAGACAATTGAAATTGCTGTTGTAGAGTATCAAAGGATTCTGTTTGTAAGGGCAAGGGTTGAGCGGATTGTAGGGAAGAGGATAGCAAAATAGTTAAAGTTGCTGTGATAAGGTAGAATCTGGGTTGCATTGCCATTCTCCATAATGATGCATGCGGTAAATTATCCATAATAAACCGAGTTAAACCTATCTGAGCAAAACAGAGGGTCTTTTATACCCTAGCATATTACTTTCATTATTAGTATCGAACTCAATGGGTATATACTTGGCAGCTTCAGCAATAGGATACACTGATTTATAATGAGCACTATTACAACAAGGCTAGAAATAGCCCTTCAACATTTGCAACAAGGCGAGATCGTCGCGATCCCAACTGAAACAGTCTATGGTCTCGCCGCCAATGCGGAAAATGAACAAGCGATTCGCAAAATTTATACGATGAAAAAAAGACCCATTAATCACCCTTTGATTATGCATGTGTTAAAAAATTGGGATTTATCGCAATGGGTATCTCATATTCCTGATTATGCTCAGCAATTAATTGAACTTTTTTGGCCGGGTCCCCTTACATTGGTATTACCTTGCAAACCAGGTAAGGTTAATCCGCTTGTAAATGGCGGCCAGGACACCGTTGCCTTACGCTGCCCTAAACATCCCCTTGCGCAAATACTTTTAGAACAACTAGCCTTCCCTCTAGTCGCACCCTCGGCAAATCCCTTTGGTAAAATCAGCCCGACCACCGCCGAACATGTACAACATAGTTTTAAAGAAGAAGAATTATTAATTCTAGACGGCGGACGTTGCGAGGTGGGAATTGAGTCAACTATCATCGCCGCAACTAATCCGGAAGGTTATGAAATTTTAAGGCATGGATTAATTGATGAAAGCCAAATTAATTTGCTTTTACCTGCACGGCAATTTAAAGGATCAACAGAGATCCGAGTTCCTGGTAAATTAGAGAGCCATTATCAGCCGGAAAAGCCTTTATATTGCTTCTCTGATATCAAGGCGATGCAAGCCTTTATTGAGCAGCGAAAAGAAAAAGTCTATGTCATTTCCTTTGCTGAAATGCCTAAAACGGATCTAAAATTTTACTATCGCCTTCCTGAAACACCTGAGCAAACAGCTTTTGAGCTCTATTATCGACTCCGAAATGCCGATCAATCCGAAGCTTGCTGCATTGCCATTGAATTACCCCCAGAAGAAGAACGATGGCAGGGGATAAGCGAGCGTATAATAAAAGCGGGACAGCGCTAAAGGTAGTTATTATGTCGACATCTTGCCGATATCATCGTATATCTAGACATTATTATAAAGTTCAGGCAGAATTCCTGAAATTTTGGTAAACCAACTAATAATGAAAAAAATACTTGTTCTGAACGGTCCAAATTTAAATCGTCTTGGAAATCGAGAGCCTTCAGTCTATGGCTGTACAACTCTGGCAACAATAAACGCTAGCCTTGAACAACAGGCTAAAAAAGCAGGCTTAAGCCTTGTTTGCCAACAATCCAATTCTGAAGCTGAGCTCATTGATTTAATCCACCAGGCAAGTGATGATAAAACAGACTATCTTATTATCAATCCTGCCGCCTTTACTCACACCAGTATTGCGCTTCGCGATGCCGTGGCAGCAGCGTCAATCCCTTTTATTGAAGTTCATATCAGCAATATTTATACTCGAGAAATTTTTCGACAACATTCTTATTTTTCCGATCTAGCCCGCGGAGTTATTAGTGGTTTGGGGGTTAAAGGTTATTCCTTTGCCTTGCAAGCAATCATAGACGAATTCAATTAATAGAGAGTTATTATCAATGGATATTCGCAAAATCAGAAAATTAATCGAATTACTGGAAGAAACCGGAATTTCAGAAATTGAAATCAAAGAAGGTGAAGAATCAGTTCGTTTGAGCCGCGGTTTTAGTCATATGGAAGCACCGCAGATGCGGTATGCAGCGCCGCAGCCCCATCAGGTTGCCCCTAGCCACCCAGCTGCAACGCCGAGCCCTGCAATTGCTGATCACAAGCCTGTTGTTTCTACAAAACCAGGACATAAAGTACGGTCCCCGATGGTAGGCACTATGTATACCTCGCCCTCACCGGAAGCTGCGCCTTTTGTATCCATTGGTCAATCAGTTAAGGTCGGCGATACACTCTGCATTATTGAAGCAATGAAAATGTTTAATGAAATTGAGGCTGATCGCACCGGTAAAGTTGTTGATATTCTGATCGCTAATGGTGATCCAATTGAATATGACCAACCTTTGTTTATCATCGAAGAATAAAGGGTATATAGATGCTCTCTAAAATTGTTATCGCCAACCGTGGTGAAATTGCACTTCGTATTTTACGTGCTTGTAAAGAATTAGGCATTCAAACAGTTGCCGTGCATTCTGATGTTGATAAAGATCTTTTGCATGTTCGACTGGCTGATGAAACCGTTTGTATCGGCCCTGCCAACTCTCAAAAAAGCTATCTAAATATTCCAGCTATTATTTCCGCAGCTGAAATAACAGACGCCGTCGCTATTCATCCCGGTTATGGATTTCTAGCTGAAAATGCTGATTTTGCGGATATTGTTGAGCAAAGCGGCTTTACTTTTATTGGCCCCAGAGGTGATACCATCCGTTTGATGGGTGACAAGGTCTCTGCCATTGCCGCGATGAAAAAAGCCGGCGTTCCCTGTGTTCCCGGCTCAGATGGTCCCCTAACGGATGATGATGCCCGCAATTTAGACCTGGCCCGCAAGATTGGTTTACCGGTTATTATTAAAGCAGCCGGTGGTGGTGGCGGACGCGGTATGCGAGTTGTCCATACTGAGGCAAATCTTTTAAATGCCATTGCTCTGACTCGCAGCGAAGCAAAAGCTGCCTTTAATAATCCCATCGTTTACATGGAAAAATTCCTGGAAAATCCACGTCATATTGAATTTCAAGTCTTAGGCGATGGCAAAGGCAAGGCAATCCATTTAGGCGAACGTGATTGCTCAATGCAACGCCGTCATCAAAAAGTACTTGAGGAAGCACCAGCACCTGGAATCACAGCTAAATTAAGAAGAAAAATAGGTGACTCCGTTGTCAAAGCCTGTTCTGAGCTGAAATACCGTGGCGCTGGAACCTTTGAGTTTTTATATCAGGATAACTGTTTTTATTTTATTGAAATGAATACCCGTATCCAGGTTGAGCATCCTGTTACAGAAATGATAACTGGAATCGATTTAATTAAAGAACAAATAAAAATTGCCAGCGACCTGCCATTTACCCTTAAGCAAGATGATATAGTACTAAAGGGACATGCTCTGGAGTGCCGGATCAACGCTGAAGATGCAAAAACCTTTATGCCTTCACCCGGAACCATACGCCTTCTTCATCAACCTGGCGGGCCTGGTATTCGTTTTGACTCTCATGTTTACAGCAGTTATACAGTGCCGCCGAATTACGATTCGATGATTGGTAAATTAATTTCCTATGGTGTAACAAGAGAAGAAGCCTTTGCCAGAATGCGCAACGCCCTGGATGAAATTATTATTGATGGCATCAAAACTAATATCGAACTGCATCAACGTATTTTACGTGACAAAGCTTTTATACAAGGCGGCACCAATATTCACTATCTCGAAAAAATGCTGAAGGAATAAAAAGTGTGGTATCAGCTGCAAATTGAACATTGTCATCGTGATGAGGTAGAGGTCTTAAGTGAAGCGCTGGAAGAAACAGGTGCTTTATCAATTACCTTAACTGATAAAAATGATGACCCGGTTCTGGAACCAGAACCAGGCACAACACCACTTTGGCCTGATGTCATTATCAATGCGCTTTATGATGAGGAAAAAATAGCATCAGAGGCAAAATCAACACTGAGTGCTCAATTCCATCATTTATTGTATTCCATTAATGAATTAGCTGATCAAGACTGGGAACGTGCCTGGATGGATGATTTCAAGCCTAGGCGCTTTGGACAACGCTTATGGATTTGCCCCTCCTGGATTGAACCGCCGGAACCTGAGGCCGTCAATCTCATTCTTGATCCGGGTTTAGCCTTCGGTACGGGTACCCATCCCACAACTTCTCTATGTTTAAACTGGCTTGATCAGGCCGATTTAAATAAAAAAACGCTTATAGATTACGGCTGTGGCTCAGGCATTCTTGCTCTTGCCGCACTAAAATTGGGCGCTGAGAAAGTATATGCCGTTGATATCGACGAACAAGCCCTAATTGCAACGAAAAACAATGCCTCTAACAATGCAATCAGCTCGGAGCAATTAACAATCGATTTTCCGCAAACCTTGCAGGAACCAGTGGATTTAGTCATTGCTAATATCCTGCTTGCTCCTCTTTTAAAATTGCGGACAAAATTTAGAGAACTCCTAAAAGAGAAAGGGATGCTGGTTGTTTCAGGGATTCTGGATGAACAAGCCTCTGAATTAATTGCAGCTTATAAGGATGACTTTAACTGCCAAACAACAGTGTCTCAGGAGGGTTGGTCGCTGTTAGTTTTTAGATTCGCGTCATCCAGAGCCTAGCGAAGGATCTTCTGAATCAAGCTCAGAGTATAGCATCTAAGATCCTTCGCTTTCGCTCTGGATGACGGCCGATGCAAATCATGTGGAGCAAATAGCAAAAATGACTAAACAAGAATTTTCTACCTTCAAACCCCGCAGAGCACTCTTAAGTGTTTCTGATAAACGCGGCCTGCTAGAGCTGGCAAAAATACTGCACGACAATGGCGTTGAATTGGTTGCAACTGGCAATACTGCCGCTTTACTTAGTCAAAACAAACTGCCAGTTACCGATGTCAGTGATTGTACAAAATTTCCTGAGATGCTGGATGGGCGAGTCAAAACCCTACACCCTGCTATTCATGCTGGCCTCCTGGCCCGTGACAGTGTAGAAGATGCCCAAACGCTTGCCGAGCATCAGATTAAACAAATCGACTTGCTGGTGGTAAATTTATATCCATTTGAGCAAGTTATTTCTAACCTTGATTGTGATTTTCAAAAGGCCATTGAAAATATCGATATCGGCGGCCCAGCCATGATTCGCTCTGCAGCAAAAAACCATGCTCGTGTCTTTGTTGTAGTAACACCCAATGATTATGTTTTATTAAGCCAATACGTTCAGACTCAGAAAGCGCCAATTAATTGGCGCTTTGAATTAGCGAAAAAAGCGTTTGCGCACACAGCGGCTTATGATGCTGCAATTTCCAATTACTTAGGAACTTTAAATAGCGACAAGTCGCCAAGCGGTTTTCCATCCACTTTAACCTGTCAATTTTCTAAGCTCTATGAATTGCGTTATGGTGAAAATCCGCATCAGCAAGCGGTATTTTATGGCGATAAAAATCCGCCGATGGGATCATTAGCAACCTCTGAATCAATCCAAGGCAAGCAATTATCTTACAACAATTTACTAG
Organism: Tatlockia sp.; assembly: GCA_013812775.1. Lineage (GTDB taxonomy): Bacteria > Pseudomonadota > Gammaproteobacteria > Legionellales > Legionellaceae > Tatlockia. Next base: position 9,280 of record JACCSX010000321.1, read on the forward strand.
ATGCTGACGCCGCCTTTGATTGCGTAAAATCATTTCCGCTTACTAGACCATCCTGCGTAATTGTCAAACATGGTAATCCCTGCGGCATCGCTATGAGTGATAACCTGCTTAATGCTTATCTACGCGCATTCCAAACTGATCCGAGCTCAAGTTTTGGCGGGATTTTAGCCTTTAATCAGACCCTTGATGGTGATACAGCAAGCGCTATACTTGAAAATCAATTCGCAGAAGTCATTATTGCCCCAACTATCAGCAAAGAAGCGAAAGCTATTTTGGCAAGCAAGCCAAATATTCGGGTTCTTTCTTCGGGACCGTGGACAGCCAACCAGGAATTTAAACTGGATATGCGTAGAGTTGATGGTGGTCTATTGGTTCAGGAACACGATGATTTTCTGGTAAACAGCAACGAATTTAAAATAGTTACCGAAAAAAAACCCACGCCACAAGAAATGGAAGATTTGGATTTTGCTTGGGCAGCGGTAAAACATCTAAAATCAAATGCCATAGTCTTTGCTAAAAATTGCGCAACAATTGGCATGGGCGCAGGCCAGACAAGCCGTGTAATGAGTACGCGAATCGCATTGTGGCAGGCTGAACAAGCAAAATTCAGCATTCAGAATGCAGTTATGGCCTCTGACGCCTTTATTCCTTTTGCAGATAGTCTGGAATTAGCAGCGAAAGCCGGCATAAGCGCAGTCATTCAACCTGGCGGCTCCCTACGTGATAAAGAAATCATCGCAGCTGCAAATTCGGCGGGAATTGCGATGGTATTTACGGGTTACAGACATTTTAAGCATTAGAAAATTCTCTGTATGGGACATTGATTAATATTTCAGGGCCTTGTAAATATCCACAAAGGTTGAAATCCTATCGATTCTAATTGGCACATGCAGACGACGCGCTATATCAGAGGTTGAAATAATACCGCGGATAAAATGTTCTTCGCCATCAATGACGAGAAAATGCTGCCTGCCTTCATTTTTCAGTGTTTCAACAATATCTTTAATTTTTGCGCGATTCAGATCGTAAAATTCAATCGCTTTCAAACTCGATCTCGGCGTCATTACTTCGCTTACCAGGATTTCGGTGCGGCGCACATGGTTAGCGCGTGCTAGTACCTTTTCACCAATTAAATCCTCATAGGCAAGCGCTCCAACAAAATTTCCCTGTGCATTTAGAACCAGCTTCAATTTCACCTGAGTTTTTTTCATTAAATCTTCTGCTGTCACTATATCTATCGATTGATCAATTACTAAAGGTTCTATCTTTTTAAAATCAGTGAAAATATCTATGGCTGGAGAATCAAGGCTTAGATCTGTATTTTCATCTGGGGTAGTAAGATGGTTAATTCCTTTAATCTCAAATGTTTTCAAAATCATGATATTATTACCTCTTCTACTCATTACTGACATCTTTAGATCTGCTCGGGTTAAAGCAGAATCCCGAACATAATTTCATCCGGTCTTTATTAATTGTAGGTAATAAACCACGGAAAACAAACAGGATAGTTGTACCAACAATTATACAACCCGATGGGACGACGATTTAAAAACGCTTGGCCCGTCAATCTGGAGAACCTTAATTGTGATAAATTTTAAACCACTTTTATACCTCTATTTAGTACTCTTTTCTTTATCATATCAACCACAAGCCCAGGCCCAGGCTCATAGCAACAACAAGCTAGCGAGCATCAAAATGACCATAGATAAAATTATTAATGAACGCGGAAAAAAAACCATTTTTATTAAGTTAAGAGACTCTAATACCAATAAAGCAATCACACTCACTGATCTCACCGAAGTTCATACTCAAAAAATACATTTGCTGGTTATTGATGACTCTTTAAGTGATTACAGTCATATTCATCCAGTTGCTAGCAATGAGCCCGGTCTTTATTATTTTTTCTGGCAGCCCCTTATAAAAAACGCAAACTATCGTATTTGGGCAGATTTGGTCCCTTTAAAAACTCATCAACAAGAATATGTAATTGCCGATTTATATAAGGCAAAATTAAGTTCAGCGAAAATTATTCCAAACACAGCTCTTCAATCCAATGTAGATGGCTATCTATTTAAATTATCCTTTGATCAACCCGAATTACAAAAAGGTATAGCAACCATGGGGAAAGTTGAGGTGAGTGATGCCCTGGGCAAACCGGTGTATGCCTTGGAACCTTTGATGGGAGCTTATGCGCACATTGTTGGATTTAGCGATAACTTTAGCAACGTAGTTCACATCCATCCGATGGGAATTGAACCTAAGAAAAACACTGATCGAGGCGGTCCGGAATTAGCCTTTCATATTGAACCGCAAAAAGCTGGATTTATTAAATTATTTGCCCAGGTAAAAATTAAGGGTAAGGAATATTTTGCTCCTTTTGGGGTAGTGGTTCAGGATACGAAGAGCAAAGCGTAGACCTTCTCTTATTTTGAAGTACTTATGCCTGGATTCCTCGGACAAGCCTGAGAGATCCACCTGAAATTAAGACGCCTACGTACCGCGCTTTATGCGCGGAACGTAGGGTATTAAGGATTGTTCATTCTAAAACTTTAAAGTTAGATGCAAATTTCCTGTGGAAGTCTCAGCGACAGCTGCGGAACGTGGAGATGGTAGAACTTACAGGATCCTACAATCTTTCCAGAGTTTCTTAGCAATCCAATAGCAGATAAACCGAGGACCAACCACAATAGATGCAGGAATAAAAAATTCCGATAAATTGGATCAATCCATAAGTGAACAATTTAAATTGATCTACTAATGCATGTTAAGAAGCCTTAAAGGCCACAATATAGACCTTTAAAATAAATTAATCGCCTAACAAGCCCATCTCTTTTACAGCATCCCGCTCATGCCGCAACTCATCTAAGGTCAGGATGAATTTTTCGCTGCTGTAATCATTGAATTTCAGATCCTCAATCACACGAAGTTCATTATGTTCTCGACGGCAAGGGAAGGAGAAAATTAATCCCTCATCGACACCATATTGACCATCAGAGCTAAGGCACATAGAGAATGATTCCATTGCCGGCGTGTCAGTTGTCAGATTATTAACACCATGAATGATTGCATTTGCCGCAGAAGCTGCAGAAGACATACCACGTGCTTTAAGAATTGCAGCACCTCGTTGTTGAATAATTGAAACAAAATCATTCTTTAACCAAGCTTCATCATCAATTACTGTTGCTGCTGAGAAACCATTGATTTTTGCATTGTAAAAATCAGGATATTGGGTTGCAGAATGGTTACCCCAGATTGTCATCTGACTCACTTGGGTGATATCAACGCCTGCTTTTTTTGCAAGTTGGGTACGTGCACGCAACTCATCCAAGGTGGTCATTGCGTAAAAACGATCATTAGGTACATCTTTCGCATTGTTCATCGCAATCAGGCAATTGGTATTGCAAGGATTACCAACAACAAAAACACGCACATCATCAGCCGCATTATCAGAGATAGCTTTCCCTTGTTTAGTGAAAATTCCACCATTTATTTTCAATAAATCAGAACGCTCCATTCCCTGTTTACGTGGTACAGAACCTACTAACAAGGCCCAGTTAACTCGATCCATTGCTTGATTAACATCAGAGGTACAAATAATCTTTTTCAATAAAGGAAAAGCACAATCATCAAGCTCCATAGCAACACCCTCAAGAGAAGGTAAAGCCTGTTCCAATTCCAATAATTGCAATTCAACATCGGTGTGAGGGCCAAACATTTGGCCTGAGGCTATCCTAAACAACAGGGCATAACCAATTTGTCCGGCAGCACCCGTCACAGCTACTCTTACTAATTTATTCATTATTTACTTTCCTCTTTTAACCATTTTTTTACTAAAAAAAGCGCAGCAACACTGCGCGCTTCAGAAAAATCAGGGCGTACTAAAAGCTACGTTAAAAGCAGCTCGATAGTAAACAACCTTGATTTTGCAATGACTATTCTTTTGCTACAAACCGGTTTTTTACGCACCATGGCAAATTACTCAATAGCGAAGCTATTTATGATACTATTGCCCTCTTGAACAAGCTAGCCTGATTATAAAACAATGTTGCCCACTTCTTTATATATTCATATCCCCTGGTGCATTCGTAAATGCCCTTACTGCGATTTCAACTCGCATAAAAGTCCGGAATCTTTACCGGAAGAGAACTATATCAAAGCTTTAGTGGCAGATTTCGAAGCCGATTTACTTTATTTTCCTGCCCGCGAAATTAAAACCATTTTTATTGGCGGCGGCACTCCCAGTTTATTTTCAGCCAAGGCTTATAAATCGTTATTTGCTCAATTGCAACAATTGGTGCCCTTCGCAGATAAGATTGAAATCACTTTGGAAGCGAACCCAGGCACAGTTGAACAACAGCGCTTTGATGATTACCGTCAGTTAGGAATTAACCGATTATCCTTAGGAATCCAAAGCTTTAATTCCGAGCATTTAAAAACCCTGGGCCGCATTCATGATGACATCCAAGCGCATCAGGCAATTACAACTGCAAGGCAGGCCGGTTTTGATAATATTAATATCGATATCATGCACAGCCTGCCAGGACAGTCACCAGCACAGGGGTTGGAAGATTTAAATAAAGCGCTGGCCTATCAGCCAGAACACCTATCCTGGTATCAATTAACTATCGAACCCAATACTGTTTTTTATAAGCAACAACCAACCTTACCTAATGAAGATGATAGCTGCCTGTTAGAAGAGCAAGGATTAGCAATACTGGCTGAAAAGGGTTATCAACGCTATGAAATTTCGGCTTTTTGCAAGGCTGACAAACCAGCCCAACACAACTTGAATTATTGGCTCTTTGGTGATTACTACGGCATTGGCGCAGGCGCCCATGGCAAAATAACCTGCTCGGATAAGGTTTACCGTACTCGTAAACAACGCCAGCCCGCTGATTATTTGAATCCTGATAAAGCATTTTTGGCAGCGAAAGAGCCAGTCTCGAGCAATTCTTTATTATTTGAATTCATGTTAAATGCCAGTCGCCTGGAACAAATAATTGCCAATGACTTATTTCAAGAACGCACCGGTCTTTCCTTTGCAATGCTTAAACCCTTATTATCCAAAGCTGCGGATCTGGGATTGATTAAAATGAATGAGTCATCCTGGCAAATCACAGCGATGGGCCGGCGGTACACTAATAATTTACAAGCAATGTTTCTAGTCGATTAAGCGAATAAGATCTCTTTGAGCTTCACAACTAACCTGCTTTCCTTAATAATAGAGAATATTCTTGCGTGGAGGCATATGATGACAGCTCTTTTATTCATTTTTGTTGTGGTCATTGGTTATTTATTAGGTTCAATATGTTCTGCTGTTGTTGTCAGTCGCCTTTTTTCTCTTCCTGACCCACGTGTTGAAGGTTCACAAAATCCAGGGGCTACGAATGTCCTGCGCTTGGCTGGTAAAAAATATGCAGTCATCGTTTTGATAGGCGATATGCTAAAAGGTTTAATTCCAGTCGTACTTGCAAAGGCACTGGGTGCTGGGCCCGTTATCGCCGCTTTTACTGGCCTTGCAGCCGTTATGGGACATATGTACCCGATTTTCTTTGGTTTTCGTGGTGGGAAAGGGGTTGCAACGGCTATAGGCGCGCTTTTAGGTTTAGATATCATCCTGGGAGTGATGGTGATAGTGAGCTGGTTACTAATAGCAAACTTTACTCGCTACGCTTCCTTGGCATCACTAATTTCAATTGGTCTATCCCCAATCTATTCGCTATTTATCTTCAATAAACTGGAAGTTTTAACTCCGCTTTTCTTTATTGCATTATTTGTGCTTTACCAACATAGGAATAATGTCACTCGCCTCATTGATGGTGAAGAACCCAAACTTAGATTTAGTAAAAGTCTTAATGAAGAAATGAGTGCCGTCCTTAATGAAACCTCAGAGGAAGAACAAATCCAGGCTGAAGAAATTAATGAACCAGCCGATACCCCAACAAAGACGCCGAAGAGACGTAAAAAAACGCCTAAGATTTAGAGGGTTGTATGCATTTCGTGAGGTTTAGGCGCCAGCATAGTAAAAATTTCAACAGCCCCTAATCTGCCAAGGGCCAACGAGCTTTTACCTCAATAGACAAGCTGCTATCCTTCTGTCCTTGCATCAACCGCAGATAACCTGCATAAGCAACCATCGCACCGTTGTCAGTACAGTATTCTGGTCTTGGAAAATAAGCTTCTCCCTTTATATCCTGCATTAAAGTTGTCAATAAACCACGCAACTTGCGGTTGGCACCTACTCCTCCGGCAACAACCAAGCGCTGATTTCCAGTCTGTTTTAAAGCACGTTTGCATTTAATTAATAAGGTATCAACAACTGCTTGCTGGAAACTCTGGGCGATGGCTATTTTTGCGTTTTCATCCTTGGCACTATTGTTCCAGGTAATAAGCGCATGTGTTTTAAGACCGCTAAAACTAAAATCCAAACCCGGTCTATCAGTCATCGGGCGTGGAAAAGGCGCTAATTCATCTGCCTCTGCAAAATGATTTTCTGCAAGCTCAGCAAGAATGGCACCTCCAGGATAAGGTAAACCCATTAATTTTGCTGTTTTATCAAAGGCCTCACCTACCGCATCGTCTAAGGTATCCCCAAGCAAAGTATAAGCACCCAAGGCATTCGCCTCAATCAACTGGGTGTGTCCGCCTGATACCAATAAAACTAGAAAAGGAAAATCAAGTTGCGGGGAATCGAGTTTGGCAGCTAGCAAATGTGCTTCCAAATGATGAATTGCCAAGGCCGGCTTATTGAGTCCTAAGGCCAAACTTTTGGCAAAACAAGCTCCGGTCAATAAGGCACCTATCAAGCCAGGTCCTGCAGTATAGGCAATCGCATCGATGTCTGTCTTCTTAAGGTTGGCTTGCTGCAAAGCCTCATCCATCAAGGGAACTAAATACTTTACATGATCCCGCGAAGCCAGCTCTGGTACTACTCCACCATATCGTCGATGTAAGGCCACTTGTGAATGAAGAGCATGGGCCACTATCCCCTTTTCAGAATCATAGATTGCAATCCCGGTTTCATCGCAGGAGGACTCAATTCCTAAAACACGCATCGATTTCTCAACCCTTTATTTACAAATTCTGCGAATTATAACCCTAAAAATGACAAATAAATTGACCTGCTCTGTAAATAAACTTGACGACAGCTCTATCTGCAACTAGAATTGCCAACCTATTGTGTTCAATTAAAACAGAGGAAACTTAATGCCTACCGTTCGTGTGAAAGAAGGCGAAAACCCTGAATACGCACTACGCCGTTTCAAACGCTCCTGTGAAAAAGCAGGAATCTTGACTGAATTACGTCGTCGCGAGTTTTATGAAAAGCCTACTGCAGAGCGCAAGCGCAAGCAAGCAGCCGCAGTTAAACGTCATCTTAAAAAGATTTCTCGTGATACCTCTAGCCGTCGTACTCTTAAGCACAGACGCAAAACATCATGACGATAAAAGACTGCATCACTAGTGATTTAAAAGACGCTATGCGTGCCAGAGACCAAAAAAAACTGGACGCACTGCGCTTAATTACAGCTGCAGTCAAACAAATTGAAGTTGATGAACGTATTGAAATAGATGAAGAGCGCATGCTTGTCATTCTTGATAAGCTAACAAAACAGCGCAAAGAATCAATTAGTCAATTTCAAGCCGCTGGACGTGTTGATTTAGTGGCTCAAGAGCAATTTGAGTTAGATATCATTAATCACTATTTACCTGAACCTTTATCAGATGCAGAGGTTGAAGCCCATATTAGCAAAGCAATTGCTGAAGTTGGCGCAACAAAGATGAGCGATATGGGTAAAGTTATGGCAATACTCAAGCCACAACTTCAAGGTAGAGCCGATATGAGCAAAGTCAGCGCACTGATCAAGGCTAAATTGAGTTAAACTTAAATGTCAGGCTTAATTCCACAGCCTTTTCTCGATGAACTACTAAGCCGTACTGATCTCGTCGAATTAATTGACAGTTACGTCCCCCTGAAAAAACGCGGAACGAGTTTTATCGCCTGTTGCCCCTTCCATAGTGAAAAAACACCTTCCTTCAACGTCGTTGCAAAAAAACAGTTCTACCATTGTTTTGGTTGTGGAGCTAGCGGAAATGCAATCAGCTTTATCATCTCTTACTTAAACCAAGGCTTTACTGACGCGGTAGAAACTTTAGCATCAAGACTAGGCATGCAGGTTCCACGTGATGGCAGGTCTGAAAAAAATCAGCAATCCTTAAGTCTGTATCAATTGCTAACCGCAGTTTCTCAATATTATCAACAAACCTTGAAAACAAATGGACAGGCAGCAATTGACTATTTACGCCAACGCGGACTTAGTGGCGAAATTGCTAAATTATACCAGTTAGGCTATGCCCCTGCTGGCTGGCAAACTCTGGAAACAAAATTCAAGTCAAATATAAGTGAGTTAATCGCAACTGGAATGCTCATTCAAAAAGATGATGGGAAAACCTATGATCGATACCGTCATCGTATTATGTTTCCTATTCATGATCGTCTTGGGCGAATTATCGGTTTTGGCGGCCGAGTTCTGGATGAGGAACAAAAGCCAAAATACTTAAACTCACCTGAAACAACTATTTTCCAAAAAAGTCGTGAACTTTATGGATTACACCAAATTTTACAACAGCAAAATGCTATTGTAGATATTGTTATTGTTGAAGGTTATATGGATGTTATTGCCTTAGCTCAGCACGGCATTACAAACGCCGTTGCGGCTCTTGGAACTGCAACAAGCTCATACCATATCCAATTGCTATCAAAGCATAGCAAGCAGCTTATTTTTTGTTTTGATGGTGATGCAGCAGGCAGGCAAGCAGCATGGCGAGCTCTGGAAAGCTGTTTACCTGAATTAAATCTGGGACTGGATGCCAGTTTTATTTTTCTTCCAGAAGGACATGATCCAGACAGCCTCGTCAGGGCTGAAGGCTCTGAACAATTTAAGTTTCGCATGAAAAATGCAACGCCCCTTAATCGTTTTTTCCTGGATACCATCGCCAATGGCATAGATACCTTTAGTGTTGCTGGTAAAAGCCAATTAATTAACGCCGCAAAACCTTATTTATTAAAAATGCAGGAAGGCCCTTATAAACAATTATTATTCAATGAGATAGCACGACTGACTCACATAGAAACTTATCGCATTATTCAAATAATTAATGATAATTTAAGTGAAAAGGTAAAAGAGGTCAGCAAAAAAATTACAAATTCTCCAATTCGCTTGGCAATCGCTCTGCTTATTCAAAATCCAGAAATTTTTAAAGCCTGCCAAACTCAGATAAATATTAATTTACTTGATGGTAAAGGACAGGAAATTTTGCAAAAGCTCCTACACCAGGTAAAGGCGTCACCAGATGCTAATACGGCGACACTTATTGAAGCTTGGCGGGACTCTCCCTATTTTTCTCCTCTTGCCAAATTGGCTGGATGGGAGCACCAGGAGCCCGACGAGGAACTCATAAAAAAATTTACAGATATCATTTTATTTTTGCAAAAACAAAATATAGAAAATAAAATTAACCAATATCTTGCAAAATCTCGAAAGGAAGGCTTAACTGTTTCTGAACGACATACCTTGCAAGAGATGATGAAACAAAGGCATCAAATTGTACATGAAAAAAATTAAAGTATAAGATACTGGCATCTTTGCTTTGGCGGGTTTATAATCAAACGCTTTTTGTACCCATTAATCTTTACATCTGATAAGTGCATATGACCATGAATGATCAAGAACAACAGCGCTCGCAAATCACCAAAGTCATTAGTTTGGGTAAGGAACAAAATTACCTGACCTATGCCCAGATTAACGACCTGTTACCCAACATAGTCGATACTGAACACTTTGACGTTATAATCTCCATGCTGGAAGGCATGAATATCAAAGTATTCGAACTACCTCCGAGTGATGACGAGTTAGCCCTTCTCGGAAATACTGAAGAGATTCCCGAGGACGTCGAAGAGGCTGCCGCTGTTCTTGCCTCGGTTGATAAAGAAACCGGACGAACAACGGATCCTGTGCGCATGTATATGCGTGAAATGGGTACTGTTGAACTCTTGACCCGTGAAGGCGAAATCCGAATTGCCAAACGAATTGAGGAAGGAATTTATCAAGTCCTGAAAGCCTTGGCTCATTATCCAGAAACAGTCCAATTAGTATTGGAAGATTACGACAGAGTAACAACTGAAGAAATGCGCCTGAGTGAAATCATCTCTGGCTTTGCCGATACCGAAGAAGAAGCACCGCCGGCAAGCATTGGCTCGATGCTAGAGGAATCTCAACAAGACGTCGTTATTGAAGAAACTCTCATCGCAGTTGTGGATGAAGACGAGGAAGGCGGTGACGGTGCAATAGTTGAAGCCGATGACGGACCGAATCCTGAACAGGCAAGGATCTATTTCGACGAGCTGCGTGAGAATTTTGCGAAGGCGATGAAGGCATTAAAAGAGCATGGTCGCACCAACAGCAAGACAGTCGAAATGTTGGATACCATGTCTGATTCCTTCTTGAAATTGAAATTAACCTCAAGACAAGTTGACAAACTAACTAGACATTTCCGCCAACTAAGAAATCACATTCGCGAATTTGAGCGCTCCATAATGCGTCTTTGTATTGAAAAAGCACGTATACCACGCAAACTCTTTATTGACACCTTCCCAGGTCAGGAAACTGACTTAAATTGGCTTGATGAGTTGACAGCCAAGAATGCGAAGAAACTTGATTTAGAGCGCATTAAAGAACACAGCGAAGAAATCAAACGGCTGCAATCAAGATTAGCTGCTTTTGAAGAGGAATTTGGCCTAATTATCAGCGAAATCAAAGACATTAATCGTAAAATGTCCATTGGCGAAGCAAAGGCAAGACGTGCAAAAAAAGAAATGGTTGAAGCGAATCTACGACTCGTTATTTCAATTGCCAAAAAATACACTAACCGCGGTTTACAATTCCTCGATTTGATTCAGGAAGGCAACATAGGCCTAATGAAAGCCGTTGACAAATTCGAGTACCGACGCGGTTATAAATTCTCCACTTATGCAACCTGGTGGATACGTCAGGCTATAACTCGTTCAATAGCGGATCAGGCTCGTACTATCCGAATTCCAGTACACATGATTGAAACTATCAATAAGCTCAATCGAATTTCACGTCAGATTCTGCAAGAAACAGGTCGCGAAGCAACCCCTGAAGAATTAGCAGAAAAAATGGAATTAAGTGAAGACAAAATTCGTAAAGTGTTAAAGATCGCCAAAGAACCCATCTCGATGGAAACACCAGTTGGCGATGACGATGACTCTCATTTAGGCGATTTTATCGAAGACAACAACATAGAATCACCAATTGACCGCGCCACCGCCGAAGGCCTACGCGAAGCCACCCTGGAAATCCTGGAAACACTAACTCCAAGAGAAGCCAAGGTATTACGTATGCGTTTCGGTATTGAGATGAATACAGATCACACTTTGGAAGAAGTAGGTAAACAATTCGATGTAACGCGCGAGCGAATTCGTCAAATTGAAGCAAAAGCCTTAAGAAAACTACGCCACCCATCCCGCTCCGAGAAACTCCGTAGTTTCCTCGAAGGAGATGAAAGCTAAACATTTTTTATAAGAAACAGACTAAACCCTGTTTCTTATAAAAATAAAAAATTTTCTGGCAAAAACCCGTTATAGTCATTACAATGACAAACTTTCGGGCCCATAGCTCAGTTGGTTAGAGCAGCGGACTCATAATCCGTTGGTCCTAGGTTCGAGTCCTAGTGGGCCCACCAATTAAAGTTTTTAAAATCAATAACTTACACTTGATATCCTAAATCCCTAGAAACCCCCTTCGGGATTTCTTCGGGACCTACGTGCAAAAAATCACAAGGTAACTGTTTTTGCACCCTCTTTTACAACACCTCTGACTTTAAAATTTGTGTTCCGCAAAAGTGTTAAAATAACCCCACTCTTTTGCTTTTCACAAACCCTGTTTGCAGCTTCAAAAAGGTTTTGCAACTCAGCTGATGAATAGTGCGTTGTTATACGCCCCGAACGATGACCTAGCAAATCCTGCCGATCTTCGAAACTTAACCCCAGCCGCACGCAAACGCCGACCAAAGGTATGCTTCAAGTCATGTACCCTTACATGTGTTAATTCAGCCTTGTTCCGAGCTTGCCGCCAACCGGTTGATAAAATCCGGGCTAATGGCTTGCTTCTAAAGCTAAAAACATGGGTCGAGTGTTTTCCTCGTTCACTATTCACAACCGATCTGGCTGCATCGTTACAAATAACCAGGCGCTCCTCACCATTTTTTACTAGCTCAGCCGGAATGATAAACACCATAATATGCGGCAGTTGAGGGATTTTGATTTCCCATTCCCAACGCAACTCGCATATCTCTTGATCCCGACATCCAGTATTCACAGCAAATAAAGCCATTTTTTCTAAATGAGGGGGGAGCTCATTAAAAAGCCGGTGTTGTTCATCCCAATTAAGCGGGTAAGGCTTCCGCAAATCATGCTCTGGCAGAAGTTTAATCTTAGGAGCATTTGCTAACCAGGTTAAACCAAACTCATCCATCCACTCGCTCGATGCCAGATTCAATATACGGCGTACAACCTTTAAACCATGATTAATGGTTCTTGTTGATACTCCATCCTTTCTTCTACCCTCAATAAAGGGTTGCAAGGAGCCTATATGGATAGATTCCAGCGACAAATCACCAATGTACTTAACCAATTCGCGCAAACGACCTGCATCGTCATCAATGCTGCGTTTATGCTGGTTTTCCATAAGAAATTTGGTCGCGGCCTCCATAAAACTTCGCTTAGGCCTGATACCATAAACACTTGCTTGTCTGATTACTTCAATTCGTCTTGCTAGGTATTTCTCAGCTTCTTCGAGGTCGCCAGTGCCAGTGCTTTCGCAAAGTCGGTATCCAAACATTTTTTTATCAATTTGCCAGTAGCTACCTTTCTTGTAGATTCCTGGCGTGCGTTTACGTCCCATTTTTCCAAACTCCTTTGCTTGGTTGCCGCGGGACGACCACTACGGTGCTTATAATCGTCTACCCAAGCATCTAAATCAAGTCTATCGAAAGCTACCCCCTGCAAACCTATGGGAACTTCGATTAAATTAGGTCTAACTTCCTCATTAAAACGATGGCGATCCATGCCTAGATAAATTGGGGCATCTCGAAGTCGGATGAGTCTGGGAAGGATGCGAATTGAGTTCATTGAGTATCCTAATTATTAAAGCTCAATGATTCATGCCCTACTTATATAATGTACTGCAAAACTTGGCATCCTGGTCACAAAATGAATTTTCTATCAGGGTAAAAGATTGTCAGGACATGAAAAATACACTGGAAGACGGCCAATCTCCCTTTGAAGGATTGCTGTCCGTTTCAGACAGTCAAGGTTGGTTAGAGGCGGCAAAGCGTGCCAGAACAGAAAATGTTGATGTCACCCAAACTGCCAAAAGCATAGCCAAAAAACGTGAGGAATATGGTTTACCCTGGATTGGTCGAGAGGGTGGCAATGCCGGTGGAAAGTATCAGCGATCAATCAAAGTTATTAATGATGTGGTGATTGCAGGCTACAACATTTTGATTAATCGAAAACCCTTAAATGACGAACAAAACCCAGGTGTTATTACTCCTATGACTCAAAATTGGAAGACACCAACTGAGGCCGCTAATTGGGCTGTCAAAGTGGTAGGTGATATCCATGTCAGCACCAGCGAGAATGACCTAAGCAAACATGATAGCAAGGCTGGCATTGGTTTATCCGCTCTACTCCAAAGTTGCGACAGTTCAAATACCTGCACCTCAAATGTTGCAAAAGCACTCTGGCAATTAGTTGATAAACAATGGCCTTTAACTGAAGAAAAACTAAGGCTTGTCTCTGCCTCTAATCTTTTGATAACCGATGAAATCATTATCACCATTCAGCGCATGTCCCGTGAAGAACAAATCCTCACCGTCTCCAAATTAGCCGAAGAAATCGCCATACAAAATATGCTCGATAAAGCCATGATGATGCGCCGTATTTTGCAAGCGGGCCTTCAGGTTCAGGAAGTGCAAAACTTAAAACAAGCCTCGAATATGGTGCGCTTTGCGCTTAAAAAACTGGATGATGACATTCAATCGCTGGCCTTTGAAAACGAGGTCCGCAAAAAAATGCTGACAGAAACGTTAAATCTCTTAATGGACATGCGAACCAATGAAATCGCTAAAAGTTTGCCGGGCGAAGATAAGGAGCAATCCACTATTAAAAATGGTGCAGTCTATCTAAAAAATAAAGGAGCCTAAGATGGTCGTTTTTAGCCCCTTATCCCTCTACACTACCTACCTTGGCTGGCAACAATACGAGATTTTGTTCAATGCCTTATGGCAAACAGGATTGCTTTATCTCGGCTTTCTGATGGTAGCTTATCGATTTTTTAAAAATGTCTTGGCACCTGCGGGTTCCACTCAACATGCAGCAGATTATGCCTTAAATCATTTTCTTTATGAGCTGGCTATCAACTTCCTAATCTGCGGTATTTTTGTCTATCCCTGCGTCCCACTGGAGGAACAAGCCTTTAGTTTTAAACCGATGTGTGGTGTTAAAAAAGACGCCAAACCCTCAACGATAAAGGACACGGGAACGACTTACGATGAGGCTTTCGCAGATGTGTTGACCAAGTCTGTCAAGATACCTATAGGGTTTGTACTCTTGCAAAATTACATCTCAGGGCTTACCTATGGATTAATGAAGGTAACAGGCTGCACCGATAGTTTACAAGCCATTGAAGGCGATTTAATTTCAACCTATCTACCAACAGAAGTTCGTGAACAAGCACTAAATTTTCATAGGCAATGTTTTTTAGAGGCCCGAAACAGCTACTACTCTGAATCCCATGAGAAAAAGATAGTTGACGAGATTCTCAAAAAATACGCTGGCGAAGAAGATCTTAAATGGCTCCGATCCAAAGTCTACCAAACGCTGTATTACTCTAAAATCCACGCCCGCCAACCCGTCCCGGGTTTCACTTTCAAAGAAGCTCCGAACAGCAATCTGGAATCAGCAGCAGCACGTGGAGACATTGCAACTCAACACCTGCCTGATGAAGGTTATCCCACCTGTCAGCAGTGGTGGAAAAATCTGCGTAATGATTTGGTGCAAGTCGCAAATAATGGCAGGCTTTTTGACGAGCATCTTAATTATTTTGCTGGTTTAGACCGAGTACGTGCCTATAAAAATTCACATCCAAAAACCTGGGGGTCAGACCTATCGTCTGAGGATTACATTGCCAAAATGTTACTAAGTGATAGCAAGGATTTGCAAGCTAACAGCATGAAAAACCTGATGGCCAACACGAACGGAGCATTCTCTGGTGCATTATCCCATAGTCTTGTTAATCTGGGACAACTGGCAAAATCATGGACTTCTACTCCTTTAAAGCGCGAAGCAATCATGCAAACTCTGCCTATAATGCAAGCCTTTTTTTATTTCTTTTTAATTATTATTACGCCAGTGATTCTTGCCCTCAGTGGTTATAGCCCCAAAGCCTTAGGTAGCCTTTGTGGACTCTTTATCATGGCCATTTTTCTGCAATACCTGTGGCCTTTAGTTGGATTTGTTGAGCGCAGCGTACTGGATCCTTTAGGTCAAAACGGGGCTATTGCTGCCATGCAAAATATAGCTTTGATGTTTTATTTTATTGCGCCCATGTTGGTGTTGAAACTTTCGAGCCATTTTGGGGGAATGGCTGGCGCGGGACTAGCTGAATTACTGACAGGAGCCAATGAGCAAAGTTCTCAAGCAGCACGTTCTGGTGCTGAGGTAGCCCAACTCGCAGTAAAAGTAGCAGGAAAAGGGATTAAATAATGTTAGTCGTTTCTATAAATCGATTTGCTATATTCCTCATAACCTATACGCCCTTCGTCATAAAGCATTTTAGCTTTCATGGCGGAATGGCGGGGATTGGTTGGCTTGTCGGATGCAAACTCTGCAGCAACCTGCAAAACAATAACTATCAGTCGCCAAAGGAGGCGCAAGCATTTTCTGACGACTATTTCACCTTTCTTTTGTTTCATAGGAGATCTCCATGCTTTTTAAATCATTTCGGCTAACCATTAAATTTTTAATTTCTTTAATTTCTTTAGGATTATTATTAGTACTTATTGCCTACTTTATCAACCTCAATGAGGGATTCACTCAACTCAATGCTTTTTTAAAAACCAATTCCATTTCTCTCTTTTTTTTTCGCTTATTGGTTTATAGCCTGGGTTTTTGTTTTTGGCCGTTTTTGATTAGATGCTCTAGTACCGATCAAACTGATCACCAAATTAAGACAATGACGTCAGCACGCAATTACTTATTGGGCGCAATCCTTATTCAAGAAATATTAATCTGGTGGAGATAGAGATGGCGGATTATCCATTAGAAAATCTTTTGCGTGAACCTACTGAGTTCTACTCAAGCTTAAATCTTGCCTCTCTTGCCTGTCTAGCTGCAGCCAAACCACACTGGTTTTTATTAACTCAAAGCATGAGCTATTTTTCTGCCTTAATGCTTGGTTCATTAAGTGTTTTTAGAGGATTACAAGGTTTCAAAGTCAAACGCTACCACTATCGGTTGCTTGCAATGCCACACTACGCGCTGTCGACAACTCAGGTTCCTGTTTCAGCGAAATGGCTATTTATAGGCAAAGGCTTTCGTTGGCTCCCCCATCATACCCAACGTCTCTATCAAATTAAGCAAATCAAAAATGAATCGTTTATGCAACGAAGTCGATTCCACCAGACTATCCGCCACTATTGCAAAACCAGGGAGAAGTATTTTTTAGCAAAGCTGCTCAATAATCCATCCTCATTAAATCCTTTTAGACCGGAGCCCCCCGTTGGAGGCAGTCCTTTTCTACACGGTTTGGGGGAAAAAGATGAGCCAATTTATATTCCTCAGGAGGTCCGTGTTGGACATACCTTTGTTGTTGGCACTACCCGGGTAGGTAAAACAAGATTAGCGAGTATTTTGATTAATCAGGATATTCGCGGTGGTGGAGCAGTCATTGTGGTTGATCTAAAGGTGATTTTGATCTTATCCGTGACATGTATGCAGCCTGTAAGGCGGCAAATCGGCTTAAAGATTTTCGTATTGTGCATTTAGGTTTTCCAGAACTTTCAGTCCAATACAACCCTTTAAAAAATTATGACCAAGTTAGTGAAGTAGCAACACGCATCACTGATGCTATTGCTGCGGAAGGTGAGGGAAAACAGTTTGCGGCATTTGCATGGAAATACGCCAACATTGTGGCTATTTGTCTTGAAGAGATGAAGAAACCAATTAGTTATAAATCCATTGCTTTCTATATTAATCGCCTTGACCAACTGCTTATGAATTATGCGGATACGATCATGCCAAGCTGCTTTGAGAGGTATGAGGAACAGATTCAATGGATCATGACAACTAACAATTGTCGCCTTGATAAATTTGGCAAAGCTCCTGAACCCATAGACCGAACTCAGGCGGTAATTGCCTATTTAAAATCCTATATCCATAAAACCATTGCGACAGGCAACATGGAAAGTCTGCACGATCAAATCCTTATCGATTTGTATGATGCCGCTATTATGGATAAACACTACTATGACAAAATAACTGCAAGCATTGGTCCTGTTTTATCTGAAATTAATAAGTCAAACGCCTCTCCTATTTTTTCTTTCCAATCCTCTGAAAACGAAATTGAATTAATGCAGGTTATAAAAGAAAAACAGGTTTTTTATCTTGGCCTGGATAGTTTAACTAATCCAAATATCGCTCAAGCCGTTGGAAAAGCTTTTTTATCTGACTTAGTTTCAACGGCGGGTAAAATTTATAAGAAAAGCAGTAATTATTCACTCAATCTCCACTGCGATGAACTCTCGGAAATTATTCAGGATTCATTCGTAAAAATACTGAATAAAGCAGGTGGTGCAGGTTTTCAAGTCACGGCTTATGCGCAAACAAAACAAGATATGGAAGTCGCTCTTGGATCACAGGCAAAGGCCGAGGTAACTGAGGGTAATTTTAATACCTTAATCATGCTTCGAGTGAAAAATGAAGAAACCGCCAATCTATTGATTAAATCCTTAGCTCAAGTTGATGTAGCTAACCACACACAAGTCTCCATGGTAACTGATACACCGCAAGGTGAGGATGGCATTTATTTTACAACGACTAATGAAGATCGAGTGCAAACCACTGCAGTACCTATGCTCAGTGTGAATGACATCATTTCCCTACCAAAGGGACAAGCCTTTGTTTTAGTGAATGGCGGTGAGCTTTACAAAGTCAGAATTCCCTTACCTCTAAATAATGGATTAGCACCCAAAGATATCAAATCCGCTCTTCTTACTATTAATCAAATAATTCCGATTAACCCAGGAGAATCAAATGAAAGCCAATATTGAATTAGCCTTAAGAACCAGAGAAGTATATCAACTCTTTGAGCGCAAATTGAAAAGAAACCGATTATTTATCGATGCAATTCAACATAGGATAAATAAATTAATCAACCTCTCTAAACAACAATGTAAACAATCGACGACGGTTCTGGAGCAGCTAAAAGACAAACTAACGAGCTTAACGACTTATTTTCTTGCCGAAATAACAAGGTTAAATACCCTCCTCAATACACAGTTCTTGAGGGCAAGTCGATTCAATATGTTATCCAATTTAGGCCAACAATAATCTTATACAACCATTTAAGCCCTTTACTGGTTCAGTTCCTGGAATGCTACGACCACTTAATAGCAACATTAAAATTACTGCGTCTTGCTGGTTGTTTTTGCTCGGAGATTGATTATTTTCATACAGTGAAACATTACCCAAAAAATGGCTAACCAATTATTAAGCAACTTGCTAATTATTAATAATCCGATAGATCATAAACAATTAAAAATTTCATAATAAACAGAGGATTAATCAAGAGATTTCTTGGGTCAGTATCCGATTATCACCTAATGCTTTTTATCTAACCAATCCAGTATAATTCCAGGCAGATGAATTGCAAATTAATTAAAAGGATTTTGAAAAGGAGAATGAACGCAGGGATTGCGTTTTGCTGTAGGGATGCGGGTTGCAGTTCATCCCTTAATTCAAATCATTTCCAAATTAAATCTGCCTGAAAATAGTCCACCAATGCTCTTTGCTTTATAAACAATTTTTTTGTGTTGGTTTTATAATCGAGGGATAAGATTCAGCCAACCTTCAGTGATGTAATTTTTAAAAAAATGACAATACTCAAGTATGAGAAAAGTGTTTATCTCAATTTTTTTGCCTAAAGCTCTCGGCAATTCTATGTTGGGTATCATCCAAAATGTTCATCAATTGAAGGTAAAATTTTTGACATGGGGTTATCATCACCTGTAATGGTTAGGTTTTCAGTATGAATTTAATGGTAACGTCTTTGTGGACAAGTTCGTTTACACTTTCCTGTAGATCGCGAAGATTTCGCGCCAACCTATCAACCTATAAATACTGTGTACGTGAAAGGTATCACCTTAGCGTAGATAATTAAGGCATTCTTCGATTTGTGGCCGACTCTTAATGCTTCCGGTCATTATGTCTATAAATCCCTTATCGAGTTTAACACTGTCAAGCTGCCTTGCTATGTTTGGATTTTCGGAAAGAAACTTTTATATAGCCTATATTTTGTCCTGTCATAAGTTCTGGGCATTCATATTGGGGCGTGTCGAAAGTCATCATTTCCTTAAAGATGCGTCAAGGCCCCTTCATATACTAAATACCGGTAAAGCTTATACTTGGCGTTCTGGGGTATATCATGACAAAGAAGCTTTTAGAGATGGTCAATGGGGGGTTAGTGGGTATCTTTTTTTTTATCCAGATGGAAACGAGAGGCTAGACGTTATGACAGGGGTAAGCGATTGCAGTATTTATGATGGCTGGTGGGATTAATAATTAAGGAAAAAACATGAGAAAAATAATAGCGCTTGGATTGTTAGCAGGGCTATCTACGGCTTATGCAGTTACGGAAGATGAGGCATTACAAGCCAAACGCATGGAGTGGTCACGTGCTTATCTTGAAAAGCAAGGAGGCCCAGTTCCTGATGGTGGAGTTAAAGTTCTACCGGCTGAAAAAATGGCATCTTATAAAGAAAATAAATCTACTATTTTCAAAATTAAACATGATATGGCTACGTATGGTTATGTTAAAGAATATAGTCAAGCAGAACAGCTGTTAACAATTAAAATAACAGCTCCTCGTGATTTTAAAAAGCATGGCCAAGATTATGACGCGAAAAATACTCATCTAAAACATGATATTAACGATATTAAAATGGCATATACCTTTATTGGAGTTCCTCTCCAAGAAGGAACTGAATCCATTGGCTTTGCGCCTATTACCACCTATATTAAAGACAAAGGCTGGGCTGGGGCGATTTATTTCTTTACTAAAGACGGATTGGGTAATTGTTCATACAGCGAAAACAATGTGAAGCTTACCCACGGAGCCGTTATTATTGCGAAAGAAAATGCTCGTTATGATGTTAATGGAAAGACAACGACAGTAATAGTAAGAGGGACTCCTGAATCAGGATTTTTGTATAATATTGATTGGTATGACACAACATTCTTTAGGCAATTATCATGTGCCAATAAAAACTTTGATCAAAAAATAACAGATGGCATTATTGAATTGGCTAAACGGATTGATACTCCCAATACCGCAGGTTAATTTTCTTCTGCGCCACAACTAAGATAGAGTGGCGCAAAATTTAACTCAAACTCATTCTCATTATATTAACGCTATAAAAATCTTTTGTATGGGGTTTGGGGGTGGGGAGTAGGCCGAGGGAACTTCCCCCTAAGCCGACTCACTAACTGCGCTTAATTCACAACCCTTCAATTCTTATCTCTGTTTATTCATCAAGGTAACCTATTAAATTTAATTAGTTTTAATTAATGGGTGAATAATTATTGTGCATAAGGTAAGATACGAGCCTTTTTGCATCCATATAAGACTAATATCTGTCTTTTGTGACCTATTAAAAACCATCTCCAGGTTTAACTAAGGGTCAATGATAATTTTCATGTATTTGATAGAGGAGTAAGTGTGAATAACTCATTTTTAGATTTATTAGTGCAATCTGAAAATTCCATCATTAGGGATGAAAAAATGAGGGGTAGTCTAATTGATTTTTTCTCGTATGCTATGGAAACCCTTATTCATGTCATAACACTATTTAATATAGAAAAAAAATATGAACAATTTGATCCGCATATTGGCGATACCGCCTGCCAAATAAGGGCCTGTTTTATAGCCTTATTTGCAAAAAACACCAAACAACTCTCTCTTGTACTGAAACGAATAGAAGAAATAAAGCATTTCTATAACAAATTAAGCGAGTATAAAAATTCGATGCAATCTAATCCTCTGCATGAAAAAAACAATAACTATACTGTTCGAGAACTCGCTGAAAGAATTGGTGTGTATTTTTATATCAGTAATGAAGAGAAAATTTTATTTCAGTCTTTTTTTCTAACCGTTTTTAAAAAAGAAACCCCATTCAAAACCATCGTTATTGATTTCGATGCGATCAGTCTGAAGGTTAACCTCTCTCGAAAAGTGTCAAAAAAACTTACCAGACATTACCAATTGTCCATCGCATCGTATTCTTGTAGTGAAATAATACGATGGGCCAGTTTAAACCCTCAACAGGATTTGACTCTCTTAAAGGCTGTACAACGCTTCGATGACGATGAGCGGCAAGTCTTGCCTTGCTATTTATTCACAAAAATTATGTATTTTCATGCGCTTGAAGAAGGAATTTCACTGTTTCTTGTGGTCGAGGTAGACGGTGAGCGTATTCCTTTGTATTTTAAACCGAATCGTAAGCGAACTGAGTTTATTTTTTCCAATAACTTTAATGATGATTTACATAAACCTTGCATTACCATTACCGGCCATGCGCAAGCCTGCCCTGAAAATTATCCAGAACGATTTAATATAGTAGGGATTAATACTATTTTATTATCAGCGATGGCCGCTCATCCTCAATATAGCGGGAATAAACTTTCCGATTATAATCAGCATATTTTTAAAGATTTTACTAAGGATTGGGAAACCACCTATCAGCCTATCCAAAATGAAATATCCTATATGCGCCTTCTAGCGTCTACTCTAGGTTGCAGCTATGAGAACCCGTCTTTGTTTGTCGTTCATCATATTTTTTGCGCAACGGTCTATACTCAATGTCTACACTTTAAACTATCCATTGAAGAATTAACTAAGAATAACGATAATATTGAATTAAGAGCTCCAATGAAAGGAATCGATAATGAAGCCCACCAATGGGGAGTTTTGGCATAGGATTAAGACAAAAATTAGCTTGGAAGCTGTTTTAAACAGCTTCCCTTACGGAATTTACATTAAAGGGCTCTCAGGCCACTTTTTGTATTGCAATACTCAATTAAGCCTAAATGCAGAGCTCTCCTTATCAACTAAAAAACACCTTACCGATTATGATATGCCTTGGAAACCTCAGGCTGATCTCATTATTAACCAGGAAAAAAACCTTCTTAGACTAAATAATCCCGTTGAAGAAAGTGTCGGTAATTTTTGTTTGCGTAGAACGCTTTTACACGATGAGAATCAGTCCCCTATCGCAATTTTGGGGATTTATTATCCACAATCGACCCGACAAGAATCCGTCTTTAACTTGGAAGAAATTATCGCTGATTTACCAGGTCATGTTTTTTGGAAAAACACTGACTGCATTCTGCAAGGTTGTAACAATGAACAAGCCAGAGATGTTGGCTTAGCCTCACGGGAAGAAATCGTTGGTAAAACGGCCTATGATTTGATTTGGCAAGACCAATCCGAAGAAATTAAACGTGAACAAGCTGCCCTAACTGATGCTATTGATATCCGAATAATGAAGTCAAATACCCCTCAAGCTATGGAAGAGTATGTGGTGTTGCCCGATGGCTCCAACCAGTATTTTTGGTCCACCAAAAAACCGTTACATGATGATTCAGGTAAAGTGAACGGCCTTCTTGGTATTTCAGTCGATATTACAGAACGCAAAAACATGGAAAAAGATTTACACTTAGCCAAGGATAAGGCGGAAGCTGCCAATTATATTATGACTGAATTTATTGCCAATATGGGACACGATTTAGCAACGCCGATCACTGATGTGAGTAGTATCGCTCAAATACTTGCTGACTATTCGGATGAATACCCTGAACTACAAGAGCTTTTTGATACCTTGGCAGCAAGAGCCAATGCCTGCGAAATAGTACAAAAATCGATAATCAATGCTACGTCGATTTCTAAGCTGACCATTAAACCTGATATGTTCTCTCTTGTTAACGAATTATTGATCCTGGAGACTCAATTGAGACCCACCATTGGATCAAAAAATGTAAAATTAATCATTCATCCTTTAAAACCTAAAAAAGAAGATCTGATTGAAACGGATAGAACAAAACTTCATGAAATTTTATATGACTTACTATCCAATGCCATTAATTTTACAGAAGAAGGGCAAGTTACCCTCTCGGTTGTCAAAGAAGGGAGATTCTTTCACATTAAAATCGCTGATACAGGTATAGGCATTCCACCTGATAAGTTTGAATTTATTTTTGGACAATACACGAAATTGTCTCGGTCGAATAAATTTGGCGCAACATTTAAAGGAGTAGGAGCCGGTTTATACCTTGCAAAACTTCGAGCAACAATTTTAAATGCGACCATTACTGTCGAGAGTGAACTCAATAAAGGCTCAACCTTTACCCTTTCCATACCAACCCGCCCTATTAAAACGAGTTAGTAAATCTAACCTTTGCTTTTACTTACAAAATGATAAAAAATGCTCTGCCATTTCTTTTGTGAGGGGTTTTTTTATAACTTCTTGCATACCGGCCTTTAGATAGCTTTTCATTTCTTCAGGACTATAATTGCCTGTCACTGCCACTATAGGGATAGGTTTTAGTTGATTTAGGGCTTCATGATCTCGAATAACTTTACAGGTCTCAGTTCCTGAAATTGTTGGTAACCCAATATCCATACAAATACCATCAAAATTCCTATCCTTCACTAACTGAATTGCCGTCTCGCCATTATCAACATGCTCCACTTGGCATCCAAGTTTTTCAAAAATTCGTTTGGCCGATAGCGCTGCGATAGCATTATCTTCAACAATCAATATTCTTTTTATGTTATGAACCATAAGGGCTGACCTCCAAGTTTTAGTAATTCTACTTATCTATCCTGCAAAAAAACCTTGGGTGGGATTTCTTTATTATAGTATGAACCCCTTTAATTAACAGAACTGGCAAAGCTCATAGTAGCTAAGAATTTTAAAACCCATACCGACCATAACTCTTGGATGAAGAAGCTTATTTGCCGTCATTTTCTAAAATATCGATAATAAATCACAAGTACAGTAACTATTCCGCCACTCAAAAGACTCAACAAATAGCCGGCTACGAGCAAGTAATCTTTAATAATTAAACCATGAAGCAGAATAAACAATTGGATTACATTAAATCCTGCAAAGGTTAACAGAGATACTCCTTCGGCTGATTTGGAGTTAAGTAAGGCTATAATTTGTGGAATAAATAGCGCAGCATTGATTATTAGGCTAATTGAGAAACCGTATTCAATAAGGTAGTTAGTAAGGGACATAGCAAATCCTTTCAAGTTTCGTTCTATCTATTATATCCGTATAGTAGCCTAGGATTGTGGACTAATAACTCATAAAAAGGCTTTGTTGTCGTTGAAATAATTACTAAAAAGATTCAAGTTTTTATTTCTAAAGAAAAGCGCCTAGATAATGAGCTTTTTGAAGTTCTTGGTTTAAAAACTCCTATTAAAGATGAATATTCCAATTAGGAAATTATTCACTTTTCTTAACATATATATCTAGGATGAAAATCTCTTAGTAAATTCGGGAATATTTAAAAAGAAATCCACAGGAAATAAAGTGGATACAAAATGATTTATTTTTACGGAAAATAATAAGATAAGTCCTACACTAAACATTCCCACCACATTAGACTTATTACTAATAATTTTATAAATAGGGATAATCAGCATTCTAAAATGCAATTTTAACCAACAGAATCCTAAAAAAATAAAAAATATACTCTGATTTAAATTAGGCATATATCTGCCAGATTTAAAAATATTATTAAATTCTATGACTCCAACTACAGACAATAGAATTAGTGTTAATGAGAATACATAAATCACTCTTAAAAAGATAAGGCCAATATAAAAATTAATAGTTCTAATTCCTAGTATTTTAAAAAATACACCACTTATTAGTGAAATTGATGTAGCAAGTACGAAAGCATTTTCAACAAATACAAGTGCTAATTTTACAAGAATAAAATGTTTATCAGGATTGAATAAAAAGTAATCCGAGAATAAATTGATAAAAAAATACACAAGAACATGTGTAAATACTAAAGCCCAACAAAAAATCCACAATTCATAATGTTCCTGGATTTTTCCTATTTCAGGATTTTTGTATATATTTAAAACTCTCTCTATAAAAAGAAACTGCTCTAATTCTTTTATTGCAAATTTAATAGGCCTTAACATTTCCATTTAAATCTCTAATTTCGATTAAACAACAATACAATACAAGTTCTCATAAATTATTTATATAGCAGTATTAAAGTTAAACTCGATCATTTTTTTTCTATCAATGACTCCGTTAGATTAATCTTTAAAATCAACCAACCTTGTGTCGGGCTGCGTCACTGCAGCTTATGAGCAGTGACGCAGCCAAACGGCTGCAAATTTTTTAAATAAATTCAATAAATTACCTCTAATTGAGCAATCGCGTGCAGCGCGATTGCTCAAAATAATCAATTAAATCCTCTTGCCAAACACGATCCGTTTTGCTAATCTTTCATTAAGCATAACTGATGAGTCCGGCGCAATTCCGGCGAAACCTAGCAGGTCTTATGCAATAGTCACCATCATTCCCTAATTTTGTGGCAAAACGCTTAGTCGGGAACCCAACATCACCTGAGTTTTTCAGGACTTATTGCCAATAAAAGCAATGCAAACCCTCACCGGTTTGAACTTCACAATACCATTCCGTATTG
Organism: Tatlockia sp.; assembly: GCA_013812775.1. GTDB lineage: Bacteria > Pseudomonadota > Gammaproteobacteria > Legionellales > Legionellaceae > Tatlockia. Next base: position 35,369 of record JACCSX010000321.1, read on the forward strand.
ATCCAGATGCAACAATCATTCGCATGAATTTGTTGTGCATACAAACCATTACAACTAGAAGGAGAACAACACCAAAAATCAAGTAGTACCCAGTGTCATCAGGTCAATCTAAGTTCGTTTTAATCGAAAACTGATTTGCCCCTGAACTGAGCCTTGAGGCTTTATGCCTGGTACTGCAATCTTGCAGACCGCTCTACCAACACTAAACCAATGTCAGGGTAAATAGTTTTAGAGGTTTTGTTTATGCGGAAAAGTCATCTCAGACAGCAAGTAGATAATTATTGTCGTCATGATCACAGCGGTTCCTATCGCTCAAGAAAACATCGTCTTTTTGTACTGCATAAAATGATTCGTGATTTATTCCATATTGGTTGCGTTCCGCCAAAATGGCAGGCCATAACCCGCGATGATATTCAGCGTCTTGTGATCCATTGGCAAAAAGAAAATAGTCAGCCTTCAACAATCATGAAGTACATGAGAGTTATCCGTGATTTTTTTCAAAAAATTGAACATACAATCCCTGAGATTAGCAATAAAAACCTTGGAATAAAAAAACAGAAATACCCTGCAAAATCAGTGCGTTTTTCGAAGAATACTCTGGATAAAATCTCAAATCCCATCGCAAAAATTTTGCTTGAATTTCAAGTCTATTTTGGCTTAACCCTAAGTGAAACAATGCGCTTGCGTCCTGATGTTCACATTCAAGAAAATTCCGTCTGGATAACACGAGATATAGCCACAAACAGTCTGGACAGGATGATTCCTATCAGAAATAATAAACAGCTCGAAATAATCAAATCCTTTCTAATACTCTGCCCTGAGCAAAACTTAATTTCTACCTACGGTTATCATTCTGTAAGACATGCCTATAATACTGAATTGAAAGCAAAGGGTTTACCCTCATCAAAGAGCTACCGCAGCCTATACGCTAAAAATATTCATGCAGTACTCATAAAAGTATTATCAGCTTACCTGACCAAACAAACCATCATGCGCGAAATGGGATTGCAGTCAAGACGGACTCTTTGGGCTTATCTCAATGTCTAATACCAAGCTGCGCTCAGCAAAATTTTCCATCAACGAATTGGTCAAAAAAGCAAATGTCCATTCCTTCGCTAGCCAAGCAGACATGCGCCATATGCTTTTTCGATGCATCAAAGATTTGCATGGGTTGGGATATAAACTAGGGCATATCAAAGGCCTAAAAGCCAGGCATGTCTATGCGCTGGTTGAGCATTGGAAATCTCAGGGGAAAAATCCAGGCACAATTAAAAATTACATGTCAAAATTGCGAAGAACCGCAAGTATACTGAACGATACAAAACTTATTAAACCGGATAACGCAGCCTACAACATCGATAAACGTTCCTACATACCTACGATAAATAAAGCCATACATCATATCGACCTATCAAAATGCACCGACCTCTATATCCGATTATCACTGGAAAGCCAGGCCCTCTTTGGCCTGCGCCGCGAAGAATCAATGAAGTTTATCCTAAGCGAAGCCTATCATGGCGACAGCTTAGCTATTAAACCCAGTTGGACAAAAGGCGGTATTGGCCGAACCTTAAAAATAACCAATGATGCTCAGCGCCAATGGCTTGATAAAGTTGCTTGTCAAGTCAAGCCAGGTGAGTCTCTAATACCAATTGACAGAACTTACAAACAACATTTAAGTCACTATGAGGCACAGGCCAAAGCTATGGGCGTTAATAAATTGCACGGCCTACGGCATGCCTATGCACAACGACGTTACAGAGAACTGACTCAATTTTTCGATCCTTCCAAGCAAGGTATGGCATGTCCGTTAGATGGTGGGAAAAATCCTAAAGATATGAGCCCTCTTGAAAAAGAAATTGATCGCAAAGCTCGCCAGATCATCAGTCACGAATTAGGGCATTCTCGTTTATCGATCACTAAAATTTATTTAAATTTTAAATAAATTCAATATATTACTTTGAAAATGCAAGATAACTTACAAGCTCACCATTTAAATTTCGTGTTCTGTGTCCCTTTCCTGTGCGATCTTCAGTTAAAAGGATATCGCCGGATTTAAAATTTTTGATTTCACCGCCACTAGTTTCAATTTGCATAACACCAGACAAGATTATAATAAACAAAGGTTGTGGGGGATTATGCCAATCTTGCTCGTGCTCCGGTCCTTCACCAAAAAATAAATTTTTCACTGGCAGCGCGCTTGTGGTGAAACCAATTTTAGCAGGGTTTAATGCTTCTTCTGCAGTCTTGAAATTAGAATTACCATCAATCCCTGTAAATAATATTGTATAAGAGATAGCTTTAGCTGTTGATATCATGGAGCTTCATCCTAAAAATTAGAAAAATAAATTTGACCAAAAATCATTAATGGCCATACGAACAATCGCAATCATAGGCAATAATTAATTTCCCTTTTTTGGTTTTAATTTGCCGGATTATAAAATGCTCAATATACTGCGTATTTGGCAAATGAGTGCCTCCGCAGCCAACTGCCTCATCATCCGCTATACTAATCATTCGTTTTCTTTCACCAGGATCTGACAAAATCTGGATAGGCATGGCCTTGGCAATATGCAGGCTCATCTGTTGATGAAGTTTTTTTTTCAATTCTTCTAAATCAACTTCGGCACCCTCTACAAGATCATAAACAATTTTTGCTTGCTCGGGAAAATGATTGCCCTGGGGATTAATCAATTTTGCCTTAAGGTCAAAATCTCTTGAAACTATCCGATCAATTAAATGACCAGCTGTATGTAAAGCCGCGTGCTTAAACCGTAGCTTTTCATTTACAAACAATTCTACTTCTTGCAAAGGCGCAATGACTGATGAATCAAAATCATTTTCTGAGATTAAATGCACCACTTCACCGACATCATTATTAATGGCTTTAAGAATTGGAATGCCTGCTATGAGTCCCTGATCAGAGGGCTGGCCGCCACCTTGCGGATGAAAAATAGTATGGTTCAAGAGAACATGGTAGATTCCATCAAGCAAAGTCACACTCCTGACGATAGCTTTTGCCTGCAATAGATTTGTATCTTGATAGTACGTTCGTAAAGTCATAATAATCTCCTTTGTTTCATTTTAATTCAATGACCATAACCTTTATCGGGTCATGAGTTACATTTTCATCCTTATGTAATTCGTTCGGGATATCTTTCTTGCGCCCCTGACGAAAACTAAAAAATTTGACAAGAACTATAGCTGGCAAGGTATGGCTTCTCTACCCATCCATTAATTTCTATAAGAGAAACCTCATCCCTATTTACAGCCTTCTCAATTGATTTTCGATCAATTTTTCCGCCTTTAAGTAAGGGGAAGGACTCCCAAAAACTGATGGTTGAAATTAAAGCTAAATCGTTATTGTATTTTATCGATCTGATAATTTGCTGCTCAGAGGTTTGAGCTCCCAATCTAATTGCTGCATGCAATCTTTTATTATTTTCAAAAACAAGCGATTTTTGTCCACAACTTTTATTTATTATTCGTTCAATGATTACTGGATTAACTTTATTTTTCTCTCCAGCTAGAGTAATTAAATTCTCGCTACGGCCAAAAAGCGTAATCCGCCCGTTTGGCTGGATCGAGGCTAAATCACTTGTTTGATAACAATTCTTCGTTAAATTCAGTTCTTGGCAGTCAAAATAGCAAGTGGCGATACTAGACCCAAAGAAACGCAATCGTCCAACTCCCTCACCATCCCAGGGTAAAATTGCTCCTTGCTCGTCAATAATTTCTGGATCTAAACTCTTGATTGCAGAGCCTATCCCCCGTGGATCAGGACCACTTAGCGGTGAATTTGCAACCGCATTACAAATTAATTCAGTAGCACCATAGGTTTGTGTAATTTGCACCAGTCGGCCAAAGCAAAACTCATAAAAAGTTTTGATGAATTCAAAGGACCAGGTAT
>JACCSX010000024.1 GCA_013812775.1 Tatlockia sp.
AACCCATGTTTGAATACGCCAAAAGTGCAACAATATAAACGCCATCATAGCTAGTAAATAATCATTTAATGAAAAAATGGCACCTGTCCAAACCGGTTGGTAAAACGCTGCCAATAATAAGCCAACAACTGATGCATTAACTCCCAATATAGCTCGCTGCATCGATGGGTGCTGCCGTAGATTTTCCCACACTGGCAATACTCCTATAATTAATAAAAATGAAGGTAGAAAAATTGCAAATAATGCAATGATTCCTCCAAGCCATTCATTCGGCGTATTCGTTGACACTGCACCAAGAAAAGCTGCAAAAGTAAATAATGGGCCTGGGAGTGCTTGCGCTGCTCCATATCCAGCAAGAAAAAGAGAGTTATCAACCCATCCAGTCTGAACTACCTTTGTCTGTAGTAAAGGCAAAACGACATGACCACCACCAAAAACCAAAGCACCAACACGATAGAAAGCATCAAACAACTGTAACGGATAACTTCTAGTATAAAGAGACAGTAGGGGTAATAGCGTCAACAAGATAAAAAATAAAAGTAAAACACCAATGCCTGAGCCCTTTTTAAGTTGAAAAATCAATTCACTGGTAGGAAGCGCTTTGTCTGATGAAAGAAAGAATAGGCCAAAAATACCGCCAAGCAGTATCATCAAAATCTGACCCGCTGCGTTAGGTATTAAGCTCGCGCCAATACATGCTAACACTGCAAGGCTTGCTCTTGTTTTATCTGGGCATAAGGTACTACTCATTCCCTATAGGGCTTGGGCAACAACAGCCACTGCAACGACTTTCAATCCATGTAACCAGGGCAGGTTATCATGAACACCTGCATTGAGAAGGACAAGTCCAAATAATATCATTATCAGAGCTGAAGGTAGGGCAAATCCAAGCCACGCTGCTATTGCACCGCGAATTCCCCCTCGTGACAAACCAAGAGCCATCCCAACTTGACTGCTAGCAGGTCCAGGCAAAAACTGACACAATGCGACTAAATCGGCATATGCTTGATCGCTTAACCATTTAAGCCGATTGACAAACTCCTCTCGGAAATAACCGAGATGAGCTATAGGGCCGCCAAAGCTGATACATCCCAGTTTTAAAAAAATCAAGAAAATTTCTGAGAGCGTTGATGTGTTACTCTTTTTATTATGTTCAACCAATCCGCTTCTCCAAAAACCAAATAATTATTAGGTTAGGCTCTAGTCCACATGTAGTATTAACCCCAGTTCGGAATTACTTAGATATTGAAAGAAGGGGCTGATGCTTCTAACATGGTGATTTTTCTCGTCTAAAAGGAATTTCAGTATGTTAAAGGAAAGTCAGCTGGTCTCTATTTTTTGCGAAATCGATGATTTTTGCAAGGAATTAGAAAAAATATGCCTCTACCCCTATTAACGGGCTTGGGGAGCATGGAACAGCCAACTCACTTAAGAAATCTTAACTTTAATAAACATGGGGTTACAATATATAAGCTAATACAGTTAGCTACCTCTAGATTTCAACATCACCAGTGGGAGGGGCAGCGCACCATCTTTAGCCCAGGCCTAAATCAACAGATATTAATTTCTTAATTTTTCATCTACACTAAAAAGAATTTGTATTAAACAATCTCAAGGAGTGAGGCAATGTCTAATCGGGTTTATCAAATTGTTGAGTTAGTAGGAACTTCAGTCGATGGAATAGAAGAAGCAATAAATAATGCTATAGCTGAGGCGGCAAAATTGCATGGCAAGCTGGATTGGTATGAGGTTATCTCAACTCGTGGTTTCATTGAAAATGATAAAAATAAATATTATCAGGTACATTTAAAAATTGGCTGCCATGCACATTAGAGGCTGAGTTATTAATCCACCTCGGCAAATTCGCGAAGGGCTTTTAAAAAATGAAGACCATAATGGCTAAGCTTATGCTGACCTACCCCAGAAATATTCAATAATTCATCCAGCGTCTGGGGCTTATCTTTTACCATCTGATGTAAGGTTGTGTCACTAAAGATCATAAAAGAGGGTTTATTTTCCTCATCAGCTAGCTTCCGCCTTAAGACTCGTAAGGTTTCAAAAAGAGGGCTTTCTTCAGTTTTAAGGAATACAGTTCGTTCTTTGTTTTTGCCTGTTTTAATTTTCGTATCGGCTTTGGGTATGGAAAGAGATACCTTTTCATACCCTTTTAATACGCCGACTGCTTTTTTTGATAAGCGAAGCACATTGAAGTGCTCAAGATCCTGATAGCAATAATCGCGATGGATCAGTTGCCAGCCTAATTGTTTCCAATAACTGGCTGATTTATCTTTCCCAATAGCAAAAGTTGTTAATTGCTGATGACCCAATTGTTGTATTTTTTCAGAGCTAGACCCGCGCAGTACTTCGATAACATGGATCATCCCGTAGTTTTGCCTTAATCGATAAACACAGGAGAGAAATTTTTGCGCATCTTCTGTGGCATCTACAGTTTGAGGCGGGTTATCGCAAACATCACAATTATTACATGCCTCATCGCAAACCTCATCAAAATAACGCAGCAAAATCTGGCGACGACAGTGGGTGGCTTCGGCAAAGGCCAGCATGTGATTGAGTTTGTTTGTTTCAATTCGTTGCTGTTTGTCATTAGACATTGCTGCTATCCAGCCCCGAAGTCTGGCACAATCAGCTGGATCATAAAGTAGCAAGGCAAGAGCTGGCAAGCCATCGCGTCCGGCTCTACCTGTTTCCTGATAGTAACTTTCAATCGTTTTGGGTAAATCGTAATGGATTACAAAGCGCACATTGGGTTTATCAATTCCCATACCAAAAGCAATGGTTGCTACCACAATATCAATGCGATCATGGCGAAATAAAGATTGTACTTCCCGACGCTCACTATGAGGAAGCCCAGCATGATAGGCGCGGGCACGATAACCTGCTTCCTGCAATTTAAGGGCTAAGCGCTCAACGCTGTTGCGAGTGCCGCAATAGACAATACCTGATTGCTGTCCCTGCTGTTGCAAAAATTGATTAATCTGTTTAGCGGGATTTATTTTGCTAATGACGCTGTAATGAATATTGGGCCGATTAAAGGAAGCAACAAAGGGTTTCGGATTGTAGTTTAATCTTGTAACAATATCCTTGCGGGTTTGCTGATCTGCTGTTGCTGTGAGTGCGATGATAGGTATTTCAGGAAAATGCGCTTTTAGCAGACCTAAAGCCGCATATTCGGGTCGAAAGTCATGTCCCCACTGCGAAATACAATGGGCTTCATCGATAGCAAACAGGGCAATGGGGCAATCTTCCAAGCGTTCAAGAAAAGACTGACTGACCAAACGCTCAGGAGCAATATAAAGCAAATCGAGTTCGCTGTTATGTAATTGTGAAAGTACTAACCTGGCCTCTTTGCTGCTAAGCGATGAATTATAATAGGCAGCAGAAATACCCTGTAATTTTAGCGCAGCGACCTGGTCTTCCATAAGAGCAATCAGAGGTGAAACAACGATACCAACGCCCGGACGGACTAGGGCCGGAATCTGATAACAGAGTGATTTACCACCGCCAGTTGGCATAAGGACAAGCACGTCTTTACCAGCTACCAGGTCATCAATAATTTCTTCCTGCGGGTGCCGAAAACAATCGAAACCAAAATAATCCTTTAAAATGCGAGAAGTGTTGCTAGATATTGCAGTGGATTCCATGTGAGTTATTCTTTTTATTCACAGACACCAAAAAAAGGCAATAATAGCACCATCAGCCCCATTGAAAAAAGCTTTAATTTTCTCTGCAGCCAGGCTCCGGTTAATTTTATAAAATTTAAGTGAGGGAACTATTGATAGAAAGTCTGGCCTTAGTTAAGGTAGTGGCTTGGATAATCATAATAGTTCGATCTTTATTCTAAATCGGTCTTTGTGAGAGTAAATAACACGGGAAGGACTATGGACTTCAAACTCAGCGAAGAGCACCTAGCTTTTCGAGATATGGCAGCCGAATTTGCACGTGATAAAATGGCCCCCTTTGCAGAGAGCTGGGATGAACAATCTTATTTTCCCATAGAGGTCTTACGAGAAGCTGCAGCGCTTGGCATGGGTGGAATTGTATCAGCTGAAGACATAGGCGGTTCAAACTTAAATCGTCTTGATGCTGCAATTATATTTGAACAATTAGCTACTGGTTGTGTCACGACATCTGCTTATCTCTCTATCCACAATATGGTTACCTCTTTAATAAACCTCTACGCTGATGAACCTTTACGCCAGGCCTGGGGGCCGCGTTTAACTTCGATGGAGGCATTATCCAGCTATTGTCTGACAGAACCAGACTCGGGGTCTGATGCGGCATCTTTAAAAACTCGAGCAGTCAAAGAGGGTGATTATTATATATTAAATGGTGCAAAGTCCTTTATTTCCGGTGGCAGCGTTAGCGATGTCTATTTATGTATAGTGAGAACAGGTGACAACTCCCATCAGGGTATCTCATGTATTCTGGTCGAAAAAGACAGTCCTGGTTTGAGTTTTGGTAAGCAAGAAAAAAAAATGGGCTGGCGTAGTCAACCAACCAGCATGGTTTTTTTTGAAAATTGTCGCGTTCCTGTCACTAACCGCGTAGGGGATGAGGGCATGGGCTTTAAGATTGCATTAAATGCACTTAATGGCGGCCGAGTTAATATTGCTTCCTGCTCCTTGGGTGGAGCAACTGCCTGTTTGAGGATGACGCAAAAATACCTGCATGAGCGAAAGCAATTCAATCGATCTTTAACAAAAATGCAAGCCCTTCGATTTTATTTCGCTGATATGTTAACTGAGTTTGAAGCGGCTCGTTTGATGGTATATCGCGCCGCCGATTCTCTGGATAAAAATGATAAAAACGCACCGATGTATTGTGCAATGGCTAAACGTTTAGCAACGGATGTAGCCTTTAAAATTAGTGATAAAGCGATGCAATTACACGGAGGCTATGGTTACCTGCGGGATTACCAGATTGAACGTATATTTCGAGATCTTCGAGTGCATCAGATTCTTGAAGGTACAAACGAAATCATGCGGGAAATTGTTGCCAAAGCAAGTTTGGATGAAGACTATTTTATCGATTAGCAGGGGTTTTTAATGAATTTAATTGAACAGGATTTGGATAGCAACGGTATTCTCACATTAAGATTGAATCGACCGGAAAAATTAAATGCGCTTAATAATGATGTTTTGGATGCTTTAACAGAAATTTTTAATGCGGCAAAAGAAAATGCAAAGGTAAAAGCCCTACTCTTAACGGGAACAGGCAAGGCTTTCTGTGCAGGTGCTGATATTTCAAGATTAGCCGAATGCAATGCACAAACTGGCTACCAATTTGCTCTTGAAGGCCAAAAGGTATTTAGATTGCTTGAAGCCTTAACCAAACCCTCATTGGCAGCAGTGAATGGCTTTGCTTTTGGCGGAGGCTGTGAACTTGCTATTTCTGCGACCATGCGTATCGCTTCAACTTCTGCTCAATTTGGTCAACCTGAAGTCAAATTGGGTGTAATACCCGGCTATGGCGGCACACAACGTTTAGCCCGATTGGTGGGTAAAGGTCGAGCAATGGACTTGTGTTTAACGGGTCGATTTATTAACGCAGAAACGGCCCTGAACTGGGGGCTGATTTCCGAAGTGGTGGCTCCAGACCTTTTATTAGAAAGAGGAAAGCAAATTTTAAATAGTATTTTAGCCATGGCCCCTTTAGCGATTGCCTCTGTGATTGAAGTCATCAATTACGGCTATGATCTATCGTTAACAGATGCTTTGCATCTAGAAGCAGTTCATTTTTCCAAGGTTTGTGCTTCTTCGGATAAGAAAGAAGGTGTCGATGCTTTTTTGGCGAAACGACAGGCAGAATTTAAGGGAGAATAAAGGATGACAGTAGATATTGCATTTAGCCGCGAGCAACATATTGGTTTAGTCACCTTAAAGCGGCCGCAAGCATTGAATGCACTTAATCTGTCTATGATAAAAGCATTTGAGCAACAGTTACTCCAATGGCAGGATGACCATACTATTCATGCGGTCATTGTTCAGGCTGAAGAGGGAAAAGCCTTTTGTGCCGGCGGTGATGTACGCTGGCTTTATGAGGCAGGACTTGCTAAAAATCCCGAGCAAATGCAGTTTTTTTGGCATGAATATCGATTAAATCACCTTATTCACAAGTATAAAAAACCTTATATCGCCTTAATGAACGGTATTACGATGGGCGGGGGCGTTGGGATTTCTCTACATGGCTCTCATCCGGTAGCGACAGAACGCTTTGTATTTGCAATGCCTGAAACAGGCATTGGGTTTTTTCCAGATATTGGCGCCAGTTATTTACTAGCACGATGTCCAGGGCAGACAGGTATTTATTTAGGTTTAACCGGTAACCGCTTAAACGCAGCAGAAGCCTATACCTTAGGATTAATCAAAAATGTGGTTAGCTCAGAACAATTACCCCAGTTATTAGCAAGCCTTATACAAACTGATTTGTCAGCTGATGCTCACCAGCGAGTTAGCGCCTGTTTGCAGAAGTTTGCAATGTCTGTAGGAGTGGCTGCAATAGAAAATGAGAGCGCAGCCATTGAGTCTTGTTTTGCGAAGGATAGGGTTGAGTCTATCTTCACAGCCTTAGACGCCAGATCCGATGATTGGGCTCAAGGAATAAAACGTGGTTTAGAACAAAAAGCGCCTCTCAGTTTGAAGGTCACTCTGGCACAAATTCATAAAGCAAAATCCTTGTCGATGGGTGAATGTCTTAAGATGGATTATTGCCTGGTCAATCACTTTATGCGTGATTCCGATTTTTACGAAGGAATTCGCGCCTTGTTAGTTGATAAAGATAAATCACCGCATTGGCAGCCGAAAAGTCTGGCTTTAGTTAGTGACGAAAAAGTTGCTGCTTATTTTAAAGATGTTAAAACTGAGCTGGTCCTAACAAGTAATTAAAATTGTCTGTTGCAACCATTTAACATAAAATGCCTTATTCAATGTTTTCCAGGTTCATTTATGTCTGACTTTTATCAGGATTTCACCAAGCGACGTACGTTCGCTATTATTTCTCACCCGGATGCTGGTAAAACAACCGTTACCGAAAAATTATTATTATTCGGAGGGGCAATTCAGCTTGCAGGAACTGTAAAAGGGCGCAAGGCAGACAGGCATGCCAAATCGGATTGGATGGAAATGGAGAAGGAAAGAGGGATTTCTATTACTACTTCCGTGATGCAATTTGTACATAATCAGCATGTGATGAATCTCCTTGATACTCCCGGGCATGAAGATTTCTCTGAGGATACCTATCGCACCTTAACTGCTGTCGATTCGGCACTGATGGTTATTGATGTGGCAAAAGGGGTTGAGGAACGCACAGTCAAATTGATGGAAGTTTGCCGTTTACGCGATACGCCCATTATGACCTTCATCAATAAGTTAGACCGTGAGGGTCGAGAGCCGATTAGTTTATTGGATGAAGTGGAAACAGTGCTAGGCATCCAATGTGCTCCAGTAACATGGCCTGTTGGCATGGGTAAACGTTTTAAAGGCATCTATCATCTTTATCAAGATACAGTTTATCTCTATCAGACCGGGAAAAATGCGCAAAAACAAGAGGCGACTCAAATTAAGGGTCTTAATAATCCGCTCTTGGATGATCTTTTAGGTGACACCGCCAAAGAGCTGCGTGATGAGATAGAGTTAGTCAAAGGCGCCTCGCATGTATTTAAACTTGCTGATTATTTGTCTGGCAAAGTGACCCCGGTTTATTTTGGTTCAGCGATTAATAATTTTGGTATTCGGGAATTATTAGATGATTTCGCAGAATATGCACCAGGCCCGCTGCCCCGAGCTGCCCTTGAGCGCCAGGTTGCTCCAAAAGAAGAAAATTTTACAGGTTTCGTTTTTAAAATTCAGGCGAATATGGATCCAAAACACCGCGATCGGATTGCTTTTTTACGTATATGCTCAGGCAGATTTAAAAAGGGTATGAAGTTAAATCATTTAAGAATAGGTAAAGAAGTTCAGATTGCCAATGCGCTAACCTTTATGGCAGGGGATAGGACACATACGGAAATTGCCATGGCAGGCGATATTATTGGTTTACACAATCATGGAACTATACGGATCGGTGATACCTTTACTCAAGGCGAAACCTTAAAATTCACAGGGATCCCTAATTTTGCGCCGGAACTGTTCCGCTTGGTACGCTTAAAAGATCCATTAAAAAGCAAAGCGCTGGTCAAGGGCCTTATTGAATTATCAGAAGAAGGCGCCACACAGGTTTTCAGGCCATTAAATTCGAATCAATTGATTTTAGGAGCTGTCGGTGTTTTGCAATTTGATGTAGTTGCTCATCGTTTAAAATTTGAATATAAGGTAGATTGTGTTTACGAAACCGTTAATACCAGCTGCGCCCGCTGGGTTTATTCTGAAGATGAGAAAGCAATGGCAGACTTTCGCAGCAAAGCCTATGATTATCTGGCTTTAGATGGCAGCGACACACTAATGTATCTGGCCCCAACCAGAGTCAATTTATCTATGGCACAAGAGCGTTACCCCAAAATCCAATTTTCAGCGACTCGCGATCATTAAATTTGGCAAATTGTAGTGAGGCAGCGACAAACAATGGAATGAAAAGATACCTACACATCGCTTATGGGGATATTTTTATATTTTGTAAGTCAATTTTTTATCAAGCTTGGAATAACTGCTTTATGCTTTAATTTAAAACTATTTTTCCGTTAATTTGCGCTGAAAGTAATCTTTTCATTCCATGCTTGACAAATCCCGTGCGACTTTTAGCTCTTTTAAACTAAGAGCTGGCCAGGTTTATTTTATTTTTAAATCGACAATATAAAATGACCGGAAATACTGCAAACATCACCTATGCTTCTCGCATTACACTGAGAAAAGGTTTCAGGACTTTCGCTGTTCTACATTAATCTCGCCACATAAGGCCGTATATTAACGCCTACCCGGTGCGCGAACTGGTGGTCGCTGCTGAGCTGCTGCTTGTTGTGCTCGTTGTTGGGCTGCTGCTTGTTGTGCTCGTTGTTGGGCTGCTGCTTGTTGTGCTCGTTGTTGGGC
>JACCSX010000030.1 GCA_013812775.1 Tatlockia sp.
GGAAAAATGGAATCAACCTATGCATAATTGGGCACTTATCGCTTCGCAACTCCAAATATTCTTTGATGGAAGATTGGATTTAGAGTTGAGGTAAATCAGCCGCTGACACAGTTAAATGAATACTCTCAGTCTTTCATTAAAGGAGTGGTGGTTTTTTTTTCAAGCCAGTCAAATAGCTCCGTATAAGGAGGTTGGATTCCATGCCAGATTCTTTCAATCTCTTGCACATTTACACTGCCATATTTTGCCAGACTCTTTTTTAAAAAACGCGCAGAAATACCAATACGTAAACTACCTGTTCCTAATTTTAAAATTGCCCATCGTTCATTCACATCAGATTGATTTAATAAATCGATCAGATAAGTTTTAATTTGAGCATTATCTATACCTTGAAAGGTCATTATTAGATCGGAAAGTAGCGGCAACTCTTTTTTTAGATTAGAGTCTGGCCAAAGCAAAGCAATCGTTTCTGATATATCCCCTACAAAATCATAGGACAAATCGAATAAAATGGGATCAGCATTTGTTTGTACTAATTCTTTAAGTATTTTGCGGGTAAAGGTTGGAAATTCCAAGGTATTAGCCATAATAGCCAAGGCATAGCCGCGTTCTGGATCAGCTGTATTAGCAAAAAAATTATTCAACAAAGTCATTTTGTCCAGATGACTGTAAGTGAAATAAAGGTTATTCAGTAATTCAGCAAATTTTTTCATCCCTTAGTCCTCCTGATCTTCATAACCAAGTAGATGCAAGGCTTGAGCTTTATACCCTAGTTGATTTAAATAATGAATAAGCGCTTCCTCACGACCATGTGTGAACCAGACCTCTTTTGGATTTATTTCTTTTATCGTTGCAGTCAGTTCAAACCAATCAGCATGATCAGAAATAATTAAAGGGAGTTCAACTCCCTTCTGTTTAGCACGAGCTCGAATTTGCATCCATCCAGAAGCCATTGACACTACAACCTTTGTGAAACGTCTTGACCACCTATCATGCAGGGCACTAGGAGGACAAAGTACAATTTTTCCTGCAGAATCTTGTAAATTTAAATCAGAAGCCATCTGCACATCACCTAAATCAATCCCTTCTGACTGATAGAACCCACATAATTTTTTTAAAGCCCCATGAATAAACAGAGGTCCATCATAACCCATCAATCGTAGATTTTTTATTAAGCGTTGGCATTTACCTAAAGCGTAGACACCAACAAGATGACAGCGTTCGGGAAAGGTATTCACGGAGGTTAATAATTTAGCAATTTCAATTTGAATGGGTGGATGCTTAAATACCGGAAGAGCAAAAGTTGCTTCAGTCACGAATACATCACAATGTTCTACAATGAATGGCTCACAGGTTGGATCTAGGGCACGTTTATAATCCCCTGACACAATCACGCGAGAATTGTCAAACTCCATAACCAGTTGGGCACTACCCAAAATATGACCGGCAGGCAATAAATAACAGACCACCTCTTTTATTTTTATCCGTTCATGGTAATTCAGGCTTTGGTATTCACTTGCAGCATTTTCACCATAACGCAGCTTCATGATTCCAATAGTGGCTCGTTGTGCTAATACCTTCTTATGCCCTGAGCGAGCATGATCGCTATGACCGTGGGTTATTAGGGCATTGCTAACGGGATACACCGGATCAATATAAAAATCTCCGGGAATACAATATAAGCCTTCTTTTTTTAAAGCTAACCAGTGTTTTGGATGCATTTAGATTATTTTTTCATTAGTTCTACTTGAGTATAAGGGGGTGAAGGGGGTAATGGAAATGTTGATCATAAATATGAATAATTATTAGTTTTTGTTATCAAAAGAATTAACCGCTTAACTGGTTCGCAGTTCTTATCACACCCCCTGTCCTTTATCGTTTAGTATAATCGGTTGTTTTTTGATTTATTAGAAAAACAAAAGAACTTCACGACCATTTAATTGACAGTTATGATTGATAAATATACAATCCTCACCGCTAATTAAATTGTTTAATTAGTCTATATGATTCGATCACCATTAGGAGTTTTTATGAGTTATATTAAATTAGCTATTTCGATACTATTAGTCTCCTTTCTCAGCCAATCTGCATTTGCAAATACTGCCGCAAACGAGCCAGAAAAAAAAAAATCAAATTATATTTAGTCTATGGTCCAGTAAATATGGGTTTTACTACTCCTGTTAATGTTTCTATTGTTATCAATGGAAAGTTAGTTATAGCTGAGAATCATCCCGGTATGAATGATTTTGATTCTTACGTTGAAGTTAGTAATGCTTACAATGGCCAAGAAATATCTGAAACTCAATTTACATGGTTAATACACGGAAAGAATTATCGATGCACTGCAGATAATTTGCCCCTGGTTGTCCAAGATGGTGATTCCAATACGGGTACAAAAATCCATGTTACATGTATATAACTAAGTAGTAGAGAAAGCGATGAGGCAATGCTGGTGAGTGCTAAGACTATTACAACAGTTAAAAGGGTTTTAAGAGAGCTGGCTGCTCTAATACATACCTAATACCTGAATAACAATTCATCGCTTAAAAATTAGGGTCTGTTATTTAATGTAACAGACCCTTACAAGTACATTAAGTCACAATGCACTTTTTTAGATTATCTTGGTGATTTTGGTGGTTGACCTTGAGTTTGCTTTGGATGGCCTTGACCTTGTTGTCCTGGCTTATTTTGGCCTTGACCTTGTCCTTCACGATTACCTTGGCCAGGTTGTCCATATTGACCTTGACCTGGTTTGTTTTGTCCTTGTTGACCTTGATTTGGTCGATTTGGATTGTTTGGATTATTTTGGTTATTGTCCATTATAGTATCTCCGTTAGTTTATGTAGCCTTTAAGGAATAGGATATATTTCTAACTAATGCAAATTTAAAAAGAAGTATAATTTTCTAACCTCTTAATAATATGAGACTATTTTTTTTAACAAAATTATTAAATTAATCTATTTTGACGATAGGTTAATGGATGTGTTAAAATTTTGCGCTATAATATAATTTTAAATGAGCGTAAATTTCCAAGGATTTAGATGACAGAAAGTATTGAACGACAAAAGGTTAAACAGCGCCTTTTATTAGATAATTTTTTTACTTGTTCAAAAGAGAAGGAGCAAGAATATATTCTACGTATCGCTTCAATCTCTAGATCCCTTGTCATTGACCTTGATGAAATAAAAGAAAAAAAACTATATGAGCTATATCGTCAGAATAGAGACGCTATGCGTGGTCCTGATAGAAGCCGTGATGGGGAAATGTTTACTTTACTGTCTTTAGGCGGTCTTGCTTTCGGTGGAGTTATGGGGGTGGTGTTATGTGCTGGTTTAAGCGCTGGTGTAGCACTTGCATTTATTACGGGTGGAGTGGGTCTGGTAATAGCGGCAGCGGTCTTTGTTGCAGCAGCCTATTATTTAGGGACGTATTTGTATGATAGTTACAACGAGAATAAAACTAATTTAAACTTTGAATATGAATTTGATGTTGGTACAAAATTAGCTGTATTAATTGATTCCAAGCTATTTGATACCATCGATTGTCCTAATTGTCACTTTTATTCTGATACATCCTATTACGCCGCACTTGCTAATATTAATAACGCATTAAACTCTAATGATCTGACTGCAGTAATTTTGCCGAAAAGGACTTCTTATGATTCGAAAGAATATAATGAAACGAAGCCTCATATCAGCAGAAAGCTATCACTCATACAAGAAAAATCAAAACATAATGAATTTCAGAACAAGTACTCTTTATTTTTTCATCGAAATAGTACTTTAATCCCTGAGATGCGTAGCATGTTATTTAACTTGCTAAAATTGCTTCATTTTCCTACTATGAATTCTTTTTCTTTTTACAAAGAATTGAAAGAGGAAGAAAGACAGAAGTTGGGACAATAAAAAACGAAGCAACCCATAAGGATTGCTTCGTTAAACTCAGACTACCGACCCAGTTGTGCTTGAATCGCTTGAGCTTTTGATAAATGCACAACTACATGACCACGCAATTGTTGCAACTCTCCTTTAACTAAAGGACTGGTTGCCAAAGGCATTAATTTGTTATCAATCAAATGTAGCGCTTGTGCATGCCCTTTTACCATGGCAGAAATATAAGCTCTGTCGAAGGCACCATTATTTAAATGGCTTAATTTTGCCATTTCATGTCGACCTTCTCTATGTAGCATTCTTGCAACTTCGCCATTCACAGGGCTAAGATTTAGTCTTTGGCTTAAGCCTTGAACTTGTTGTAAGTCTTGACTGTGTTGGTTATATAAGAAAGTTGCAAAATTTCTAACTACTGGATTGGCTGATTTTTTTTGCGCTAAGGTTGCAGCGGCTATTTCATTTTTATCAATTGCCATTACTGCGGCTAGAATCTTGGCGTCTGTTTGCATATTTACAGAAGTGTAATTTACAGGGGGAGCATAATTATAATTTGCATTCGAATTAAAACCACAACCAGAAACTACAATTGCAGCGCCAATCACTAACGAAGATAGAATTTTTAATTTCATAACATTTCCTTATGGATTTTTTTTAGATGAGCAGAACCTTTCGATATTTCACTAAGACCGCAGAAAAGTCAATAGTTACAACATATTAAAAAATTTAATCTGGGGAAAGATCACAATTTCCTAATCCGTTTAAACTCCACCGTGCATTGATTGTCCTAATAGCCACGCAATCCTCATCTATACATAGATCTGTAGCTGGTATTATCTGGCATACATTTACAAAACTCTCCCCAATAAATGAAATTGAAATGGCTTTTGTGCCCCTTGGCAATGTAACAAAGCCTTCTCGTTGGGTAGTTATCTCTGAGGTTATCCAATTAGTTTGAGAACCATCAAAATTGTATCTTACCGCTAAGCGCCTGAAACCGTCGAAATCACCAGCTTTAAAGGGGGCAACAACTATTTTTGTTAAGGAGCCGTCTGCTAATTCCTTGTCACTATTTAAAATAGGAAGGCTTTCTGGTATTGCATAATTTTCACCCGATAATTTTCCTCTATATTGAAAAGGATTAAAGTTAAAATTATTCATTAATACCCAGCAATTAGCGAGGGTGCTCACCAAGGTATTTGCATTCCAATCAAATGGTATCGGAAAGCGTCTCGAAGCATATAAATAGGCCTGGCCAAGATTAGTGGGTAGGGTAATAAAGAAATCTTTGGTTGTCCCATACATAAAATTTGCCTCCAGGTACAAATCATTACGTAGATGCAAGATGTTTTGTTCTAATGCATTTAAATCTTCTGAGAGATTAACGGTCTGGCTACTGTCGCCATAAAAATCAATTAAGGAATTAAGTGCATTAATAGCAGCTGCAGTTTCCGCAGTAGTCATAAGCGCATCGGGTTTAACACCCAAATTATTATTGAAGCTGGTCCCAAGCCCCCAAAATTCACCGGTTATTGTATGATTATTATTAAAATAACCCGCTCTTTCCCGAAGGGTTTGCCAAAGTTGCAGCGCAGTCCCACTGCCGAACCAATTGTCAATCGTCTCAACTCCTAAGGCTGAGATAGCCCAAAGATTGGTATTTATAGCTGTATAACTTTTGATGTCAGAAGGATACGGGCGCCAATCATTAGTTTCTGTGGTGCGTCTTGAGGTTCCGCGCGTATAAAAAATTCTGTTTTGCACATCAAAAGCACCATTAAATAAAAAACTCAGCAAGCCATTGGTTCTATATCCATTTAAGGTTATACCACCATTCAACATAATATTGATGCGTTCCAGTGCTTGAATAACTTCTGCTGTCTGAGCAGTGTTCTGTAAACTATTTTTTAATATTTGCAAACCAGCCAGAACCGCAAAATTATCTTCTATCGAAATATCAAAGGTTTGGATATGTTCCGGAGGGCGCACAATAAAAAGCACCAATTCCTGCTTGCATCAATGAAAATGCAGTCAGGGTGTTCATCGCATTCATTAAGGCGGGTGAAGTTACGAGGATTGTTCCTTCATTTAACAAAGATTCAGCTTGTAAGGGGCCGATTAATTGAGCCCAGGCGTTTTTTCCTGTTAAAGGCTTATGATCAGCCCAAGTGGTTTTATAGGAATAAAAAGCTGGAGGAAAACCAAGGGGATCTAACCTTGATGCAGTTGAAAAATCAAAATCCATGTTTATATAATTTCGATATCGGCTATTAAAAAAGGGATCTTTATTATAAAAGTTTGATGAAAGCCTGCGAAAGGTAAAGGCTTGACTGGGAGCAAATATTGGCTGCAGACTGCCATATCTAAAGGTAAAGCCTGTAGCACGGTTAACTGGATTTGTTATGGTCTCTAATTGATTAGCTATGAGTTTTCTAGCACGTGCCTTGTCTAAAAATCCATTTTGAGCTGCCAAGGCTAAGGCAATCTGCCAGGTGGCGGCATGATATATATCCGTACCATATTTTAGCTCAGTACGCTCTATTTGAGCCTGTGCGGCCCTCCATTCCCGCTCCGTTCTATTCAGAGGTAAAATCGCAAAGGGGCTGCTATAAATGGTATCATAGACGGCACAGCTATTTTCTTTAGTGCAGATATAATCACCGAAATAGGCAGAAATATCTTCTTCAGTACCAACAAAAAAGCTCAGAGGAATCAACTGTGCATTTGCGTTCAAGGTTAGCATTCTGTCTGAGACCAGGAAACGTACAAGTCGGCTGATATTATCTTGATCCAGAGTTGTTTGCGCGGACGCTAAGCCTGTAGAGGCTATTAAAAAAGCGCTAGCAGCGAATAGGACCGAATACTTTCTCATAAAAACCCACCTGATAATTTTGATTATGAGGTTTTATATTCAAGAATCAGGCCTGGATGTAAAAGGTAAGAAATGATAAATAGGGTCGCGACCCAAAGCTGTCTAGCTAAAGGAGCCTCTACTTAGTTTTTATATATTCGATGGCAAGATTTAAACCAGTCGCCTCGCTTCTAATACATTCGGAATTCGCTCTAATTTGTTTAACAAACGTGAAAGACTATTTAAGCCATCAATTTCTACGGACAAGGTTATAAAGGCAGAATTTTCTTGCTTATTAATCTGTGTTTGTAAAGCATAGACATGCGCCTTTTCATTTGACAGCAGTGAAGTAACATCTTTCAGTAACCCTGAGCGGTCAAAGGCTTTGATCATAATATCTACAACATAATGCTCTCTTGTGGAGCTACCCCAACTGACTTGTAAAAAACGTTGACGCTTTTTTTCATCGGCATGAATTATGTTAGGACAATCCTGACGATGAACCGATACACCACGTCCGAGAGTTATATAACCCACGACCTCATCACCAGGCACTGGTTGACAGCATCGAGCCATATGTGTCAAAAGATTTCCGACGCCTTCTATGCGCAAATCGCTACCGCGAATCTCTGGTTTAAGCTGGAGTTTATGAATAGGTAGTACAATTGGAGTTTCGGACTCCGAAGGTGTCAGGCGATTAATAATCTGACCTAATTTAATATCACCCCGGCCAAGGGCAGCTAATAAATCATCAAAACGTTTAAAATTAAAGGAATGAACTACATCATGTAAATGTTCGGTTTTAATGCCTAAGGTTTTTAATTCCTTATCAAGAATGTCATGTCCTTCGGATTTATTTTTATCGTAATCCTGCATTTTAAACCAATGCAAAACCTTGGCTTTAGCTCGCGATGTTTTTAAGTAATTGAGATGGGGATTAATCCAATCCCTTGATGGACGTGCTTCCTTACCCGTTAACACTTCCACCTTGTCGCCGGTTTTTAATTCGTAGGTTAAAGGAACTATTGACGAGTTAACCTTCGCACCACGGCATCGATGGCCAATTTGGCTATGGACATGATAGGCGAAGTCCAAGGGGGTAACACCCTGCGGTAGATCAAGGACATCGCCATCAGGCGTAAAGACGTAGACTCTGTCTTCTAAAAATTCAGTTTCAATGGCTTCAGAAACGCCTCTGGAGGTCGCCATTTCTTTATGCCAGGCAAGTACATCACGAAGCCATTCAATTTTGCGTTCATGACTTTCTTTGGGTTGGACCGCTCCTTCTTTGTATTTCCAATGAGCAGCCACTCCCATCTCAGCTAAATCATGCATAAGAAAGGTGCGTATTTGAACCTCAAAAACACGCCCTTCCGGCCCTTCTACAGCTGTATGCAGGGATTGATAGCCATTTAATTTGGGATTAATAATATAGTCATCGTATTCTGCAGGTATCTGTTGCCATAAGGTGTGCACCATCCCAAGTACTTCATAACATTGCTCAGAGGTTTCTACTAATACGCGCACTGCAGTGGCATCGTAAATCTCATCCAGAGCCACATTTTTTCGTTTCATTTTTTTGTAGATACTATGGATATGTTTAGAACGGCCATAAACTGCAAAATGATGAATTCCTGCATCGTTAATTTGTAGGTTAAGTTCATCCACAATTAAATTAACATAGCGGTCACGTTCCAGGCGTTTTGACTTCAAACCCTTAGCAATTGACTTGTAATCATCGGGGTGTAAGTGCCGAAAAGCCAGATCTTCCATTTCCCATTTGATAGCACCAATCCCCAGGCGATTGGCTAAGGGTGCGTAGATTTCCATCGCTTCTGTCGCTATCTGTTTTCGCATGGATTCTGGCAGTTGTGAGGAAGCACGCAAAACACAGAGACGTTCCGCTAATTTGATAAGCACGACACGCACATCGTCTACCATAGCCAATAACATCTTACGAACATTATCAATCTGATGTTTATTTTGAGGATAGCGGTTAAGTGTTTGCAAATTATGCATCGCAGACATTTTTTCTATCCCTTTAACCAGTTTTGCAATGTTAGGGCCTAGTTGTTCTTCGACATCATCTAATGACAATTCAGCATAATGAACGTTTTCAAAAATAATTGCGGCGGTTAAAGTTTCCTGATCAACTTCAAGGTCGGCTAAAACATCAGCCATCACCAAACCTTGTTGTAAACAGGAAATCCCTGTTTCCGTAGGATGATCCCCACCTGCTAACTGGCTTAGAGTGCAGGCATTGCGAATGAGTTCCAAGTCTTGAAAATACCCTTTAGCGCCTAATTGATGTAGCCATTGTTCCACATCAATACCAGCATCGGTTAACCAGGGAGTATGTTCTTTCACTTTAACCATTCGAATTATCCTTTTTCAAATAAAGCGATAGACTCAACATGTGCAGTATGAGGAAACATATCCATAACGCCAGCTGCTCGTAATCGATAGCCTTTTTGATTAACTAAAATATCACTATCTCTTGCCAGGGTCGCTGGATTGCAGGAAACGTAAACCAAGCGTTCAGGATTTAGTTTATCAATTTGTTTTACAACTTCCAGGGCTCCACAACGCGGCGGGTCTATTAAAAGTTTAGTAAACCGTTGCCCTAAAAGCACTGTCAAAGCAGAAATTTGTTCTAAATCTGCACAAATAAATTCAGCATTAGTTATTGCATTAGCCTTGGCATTCATTTGGGCTCTGCTCACCATTGTATTTGAACCTTCTACGCCAATAACTTTTGCGCAGTGCCGGGCTATAGGCAATGAGAAATTACCCAGACCGCAAAACAAATCCAATATTAGATCCTCTTTAGTCAGAGCTAATAATTCAATAGCCCGAGCCACCATTAAGCGGTTTAAACCAGCATTTACCTGGGTAAAATCGGTTGGATGAAATTGGAACTGAATATTCTCCTGCGGTAAAGCATAGTGTAAAAATTCACTTTCGCCTTCGGGGTAGAAAAGATGAACCGTGTCAGGACCACCGGGTTGAAGAAAAATGCGAAAATTAGTTTCACGGCCATAGGCACGAAGTTTTTCTTCATCGACTAAGCTCAAAGTTTCGAGGTTACGGAAAATTAAGGCAATTTCCTCATCGCCGGCTGCAACTTCTATCTGTGCGATGGTATGTGGGTTTTCCAGTGATTCTAATAAGGCGCGCATATTAAGTATTTGACTATCAATTTTCGCATTGAGTATGGGACATTGGCTTATTTCAGCAATATAACGCGGATTGTGTTTTTCTCTGAAACCAACCAGACCAATCCCTTTTTTGATTACATAGCGAACGCTCAAGCGCGCTTTATTGCGATAATTCCAGTTATTGGATTTCAGAGGCTCAAGAATTGTTTCCGGTTCACAATGGCCGGTGCGTTGCAATAAATCAATCAACAAGGATTGTTTTACATGAATTTGGCTCTGTTCGTCGAGGTGTTGTAAGGAACATCCGCCACATTGACTATAATGTGGGCACCGAGGCTCTGCGCGCATAGGCGACGCTGAGATTAATGCTGTCATTCGTCCTTCATCAAAATCACTCTTAACACGAGTATATTGAAAAGAAACCTTTTCCCCTGGCAATGCGCCTTGAATAAAGGTGATTTTACCGGAAATTCTAGCGATTCCTCGGCCATCATGACTAAATTTCTCTATCTCAGCAGTTTCTAGTGTTTCAGGTAATCGTTGGCGTTTTTTAGACATAATCTCTTAACTTATCTATAAGTCTCTAAGGGAATTTATGGGAAGGAGGATACCACAGGGAGTTTATTGATGTCATGAGGAGCGAGCACAATCAGCTTTTTCAGCCGCCAATTAAATACTTTTTTGTGTACCTATATTAAGCAAGCGGGCGGATTGAGACTATTTATAATCCTGTGCTCAATTTTTTGTCTCCATATCTATTTTTTAGAGTTGGAAAAATAAAGCCTAAAACACGCCTGGGGATAATCATCCTTGAAAACTCAATTAATTTAAAATTCTTTTTAATTTTTCCTTAATTAAATTAAGTTACAATTAATTTTTATTATTATCCGAGTGCGGCATGGCCAAGTCTAATCATGAATTAATTCAAGAATTTTTTTCTTGTAACCCTGATGAAGAAGATGCATTAATTCAATCTATGATTCCTGGTTCCTTAGAGATCAAACTCTATAAAGTTCAAAATCTAAGTTGGAAAAGGGAGCATGACGCTGCATTGGCAAAAGCTGAGACAAAAAAACCTCTCAAATCCAGTCCTGTATCTTTCTCTATTCCGACTTTTGCTGCACTCCCCTTAACAATCTTTGGCTTAGTATTCACAATACTTGGAGCGCTATATGTCCTGCCTTTAATTGCAGGCGGAATTTTTGCTTTAGTCCTGGCATTGTTAATTGTTGTTATAAACGAATATGAGCCCTTTTGGAATTGGGTTACAGATGCTGAAAATAATTATAAACAGGCACTTGATGAGGCAAAAGAGTTAGATCCAATTAATATACTAACTGAAAAGCTGACAAAATTAGTCAAATGCGGCAAGTTTAATCTGCTGGATTTTCCATACTGTACCAAGTTTGATCTGCTGGATTTTCAAGAGGGTTTTGATGAAAACTTATATCACGATAAAATACCCATAACTGTCATTCGGTCCATACTCTCACTAATTGATGCAATAAACCGTCATACAATTGAGGGTTCCTGGCAAGCCCAACCTGAAATTCAAATGCAGTATCACGGCGTGGTATATATTTGTAATCTGGAAAATACACGCCGGCTCGAATCTGAGTTAGTTACCAATTTTCATTATAATCAAGGATTAACTTTTTTCTCAGCCCCTCCTTCTGAATTTATAAGCGATATTATTAAAATTATATTTGATACATGGTCCGGATTAGTTCGTTATAAGTCTTCAGTATATAATTATTCTATTTCTGATTTCTTGGTAGACAAACTGAAAAACTTGGATTACATCCAAAACCCTAATGAAAGCCGGTTTGAAGAAGAAAACTCTGAAGGAACCAGACTTCTTATTTAAGGTTCAACGGCTTTTTAACCTCCCCGCTAAAAATGGGGGTAGGTTAATAACTAATCATTCTGTTATTACAATTCGCTTTTACCCCTCAAGAGATGATAAAAAAGCCTCAACTTCTTTGATCGATAATTCTTTATAGTTGCCTCTTGCCAGTGAGCGCGGCATGGTTAGTTTTCCGTAGCGGATACGTATGAGTCGACTGACCTCAACGCCTTGAGACTGCCATAAACGCCGAACTTCGCGATTACGCCCCTCTGTCAATGTCACGTTATACCAGGTGTTCGTTCCTTCGCCGCCCTTTAATATAATTCGTTTGAATTTGGCTATACCATCATCTAATTCCACCCCTTTTAGCATGGCTTTAAGTGCTTCTTCGCTGACCTGACCATGAACTCGAACGGAATATTCTCTTTCTAAACCAAATTTGGGATGCATCAAACGATTTGCCAATTCACCATTGTTGGTGAAAATTAAAAGTCCGGAAGTATTAATGTCCAGTCGCCCGACTTGTACCCAGCGGCCTTGCTTTAAATGAGGCAATTTATCAAAAACCGTCCTGGTATGTTTTGGATCATTGCGGCTTGAAATTTCACCTACGGGTTTATGATAAATCATAATCCTCGTTTTTAATTCCCCCTTCAGTGGGTTAGCTATCAAGCGGCCTTTAACATAGATGTTGTCTACAGCCGTTGCACCATCACCTACTTTTGCAACCTTGCCATTAACTTCTACCAGGCCCTGTTCAATCCAGCGCTCCATTTCGCGTCTGGAACCTAAGCCTACCTGACTCAATATTTTTTGTAATCGTTCACTACTCATACACTCTCTTCTTTTAGTTGTTCTGCCACTGGAGCAAAATTAAGGCTTGCCTGCAAGGCAGGTAAATCATTCAGATTCGTTAAATTAAAATAATCCAGAAAATTTTTTGTTGTTGCATAAACCGCTGGTTTACCAGGCACATCACGATGGCCCGCAATTTTTACCCATTCTCGTTCAATCAAGGTTTTTAAAATAGTACTACTAACGGAAACGCCACGAATATCTTCGATATCGGCTCGTGTAACCGGTTGTTGGTAAGCAATTATTGCCAGCGTTTCCAAAAGAGCTCGCGAGTATTTAGCTGGTTTTTCAGCGTTTAAACTGCTTATCCAAGGACTATATTCCGCTCTTGTTTGCAAGCAATAGCCGGATGCTAATTCTTTTAATTCAATAGCTCGGCTTTCATAATCCTTTGCCAATTCTTTTAACATAATTCGTAACTGTTCACGTCCAGGTTTTTGCCAGACCTCAAATACAGACTCTAGTTGCTCCAAAGATAAAGGCTTTATGGAATTCATTAGCAGAGCCTCCAACACGAGTTTTAGGTTAGCATCATTCATGTTGCAAAGCCTGTAGATGAATTAAAGCATAGGCATTAGTTTGGGTAATAAGGAGCAATGACTGTCTTGCAAGCTCTAAAACCGCAAGCAAAGTAACTGTTAATCCCATTCGTCCTTCTGCACGATTAAATAATTGGCTAAAACTTACTGTTTTGTCGCCAGATAAACGGTCAAGAATGGCAGTCATACGTTCCCGTACCGATAAGGGTTCTCGTGAAATCTGATGATGAATGGAGTGACTTTGGCGTTTAATCAAGTCGAGCATAGCTTCGCTCAAGCTTGATAATTCAATATCGGGATGAATGATTAAACGCTTAATTTTTTCACAGGCCAGGCTAAATCGAAAAACATCGCGTTCAGCGCGTGGTATATCGTCTAGCAAGGTTGCTGCATTTTTAATTTGTTCATAGGCCTGTAATCTTCTTATCAGTTCCATACGTGGATCGTCTTCGATTTCATCTTGTTGGCCAGGACTTGGCGGCAGTAATAAGCGCGATTTAATTTCAGCAAGCATTGCCGCCATAACCAGATAATCTGCTGCTAATTCTAAACGATGTTCTTCCATCATCTGGATATATTGCAGGTATTGTTGCGTAATATGTGCTATTGGGATATCTAAAATATCAATATTCTGACGGCGAATCAGATAAAGCAACAAATCCAGTGGTCCTGAGAAAGAATCCAATAAAATCTCAAGGGCATCTGGCGGAATAAACAAATCAGCAGGCAGATCCGTTAAGGGTTGGCCATCAATAGTGGCTAACACTGCTAAAGGTACTGCTGATGGGGAAGCCAACATTAATAATCCAAGCCCATTACTTCACGGATTGTTGATATATTTTTATTCGCTTCTTCTCTTGCTGCTTCCGACCCCTCCGCTACTATTCGTTTGACCGAGCCAAGATCAGATTCATACTCTTTAATCCCTTCCTGAATCGGTTTCAATTCTTCATTAATAGCATCAACAATCGGTCTTTTACATTCCAAACAACCAATCCCAGCCGTCGTGCAACCAATTTCTACCCACTTCTTCACTTCCGCCGCTGAATATATTTTGTGAAGTTGCCAAACCGGACATTTTTCCGGATCGCCAGGATCAGTTCGCTTAATGCGTGCTGGGTCAGTAGGCATGGTCAAAATTTTCTTTTCTACCTGGGCTGGCTCTTCACGTAAACCAATTGTATTGTTATAAGATTTGGACATTTTTTGCCCATCCATGCCTGGCATTTTTGACGTTTCAGTTAAGAGCGGGTGCGGCTCAGTCAAAATAATCTTGCCACTACCTTCCAGATACCCTAGCAGGCGCTCTTTATCGCCAATAGACAAATTATTTTGATTAGCTATTAGCGCGCGCGCTGTGCTTAAGGATTCATGCGAACCATTCTGCTGGAATTCTATACGAAGCTCAGAATAGAGTTTGCCATTTTTCTTTCCCATTTTTTTAATGGCTTCTTCCGTTAACACTTCAAAATTGGGCTCACGACCATAAAGAAAATTAAAACGCCTGGCCACTTCCCGTGTTAATTCAATATGCGAGACCTGATCTTCACCCACAGGGACATAATCAGCCTGATATAAAAGCACATCTGCCGATTGCAAAAGGGGGTAGCCTAAAAAACCATAGGTCGATAAATCTTTGCCATGCAATTTAGCTTGTTGATCTTTATAAGTCGGTACACGTTCAAGCCAGCCCACCGGAGTGATCATAGACAAGAGCAAATGTAATTCAGCATGCTCAGGTACCCAGGATTGAATAAATACTTTTGATAAACTTGGATTAATACCACAGGCAAGCCAATCGATAACCATATCCCAAAGAATAGTCTCTATAAAACCTGGTTCATCATAGCGAGTGGTCAGGCCATGCCAATCTGCAACAAAAAAATAACAATCATACTGATGTTGTAGCTTCAGCCAATTCTTAAGTACGCCGTGATAATGACCAAGATGTAGGCGGCCACTGGCTCGCATACCTGAAACAACCCGCTTATTAGCACCATATAACGCAGACATCAAAATCCTTAACTATAAAAAATGTTGTTAACCTAAATTTATTTGATTCTAAGTTGGTCGCGACCCAAGGACTCGCCCTGAGACTGACTTATTTAAAAGGCTCAGGATCCCCTTTCCCCACGCGAATAATAACAGGAAATTCACCAGTCAAATCGATTACGGTTGTTGGTTCATGCCCACAATTACCACCATCTATGATTAAATCAGTTTGATTACCAAGCAGATCCCTGATTGCCTCAGGCTCACTTAAGGGAGCTGTAGCTCCAGGTAAAATCAGGGTAGTACTCATTAAAGGCGTTTCAAGGCAATCTAGAAGCGACAAAGTAATATTGTTCTCAGGAACACGCAAGCCTAAGGTTTTACGTTTTGGATGCAACATTAATCGTGGCACTTCGTGTGTAGCATTCAGAATAAAAGTATAGGAGCCAGGCGTGAAGGCTTTTAATAATCTGAAAATAGCATTGCTTACCTTTGCATAGATTCCTAATTGGGATAAATCACGACAAACCAAGGTCATATTATGATTTTTATCCAAATGGCGAAGACGCCGGATTCGCTCCAAGGCAGCTTTGTTGCCTAATTTACAGCCTAATGCGTATCCTGAATCAGTCGGGTAAACGATAACTCCACCTTCTTCAATAATGGCTGCCGCTTGCCTTAGCAGCCGCGATTGTGGATTATCAGGATGAATTGCAAAAAACTGACTCATTAAAGCCCCCTGTTAAATGGTCCATTGATGCCAGACAGGCATACAGTTTAACGGTAGTTGTGCCTGTCTTCCAAGTGAAATACGCGATAGAGCATCACCATGAAAATCAGAACCTGTTGAAGCCAATAGTTGATAACGCAGACAAAGCCCGGTCATTTCCTTGATTTGAGTTGACGTCATCTCGCCTGAGACAACTTCTATGCCAACACCACCAGCTTCTTTAAACTCATTTATTAGCTCAAGTAACTTAGTCCTTGTTAATTTATATTTCAAGGGGTGGGCAATAATTGCCTCTCCCTTTGCGGCAACTATTCCCTCAATTGCTTCAGGGATAGAAATCCAGGGTGTGGCAACATAGGCAGGCTTTCCTCTTGCTAAATATCGTTTAAATGCAGTTTGCATATCAATAGCCATGCCTTCATTTATAACAACCTGAGCTAAATGCGGTCGCCCTATTCTGCCATGCCCTGCGATAGCACAAGCTTTTTCATAGGCATCGTTGATACCGCATAATTTCAATTTTTCAGCTATGAGTTGAGCACGATTAATACGACTTTCAGTTTGCTGGTTAATAAGGTTTTTGAGTACGGGGTTATTGGGATCAATATTTAATCCAAGAATATGAATATCGTATTTTTTCCAACGAGTACTAAATTCTATGCCATTAATAATTTTAATAGGATGAGAACTTGCAGCTTGATGAAGTTCGTTAAGGCCATCTACGGTGTCATGGTCTGTAAGCGCAAGAATTTGAATATTAGACTGCAAAGCTCTGGAGATTAATTCTTCAGGACTAAGTTTTCCATCCGAAAAGTAAGAATGGCAATGTAAATCAATCATAGGCAGGCAATCGTTTCAAAGTTGCAAGGAAAAGCGCCTAGTATAACAAATAAGCTACCTATAAAGCGTATTTTCCAGATAATTTTATCTTCTTTGCTATACTTTAGGCAGGATTGCCAAATTTCGGACTTTTATGATTGAAGCAACTACACTAGAAAACGCTGTTTTGATTGTATTAGTCGAAGATAACCTCCATCAGCGTAATAACATGAAGAAATTCTTAAACGAATGTTTTCCAGACTGCGATGTTAAAACTATCGCTCACGGAATTGAGGCAATGAATTATCTTCTTACACCTGTCAATGAATATCATTTGGTTATTCTGGATGGAAAATTGGAAACCTTTCCACGAACCTTTATAACCTCAGTGAATGGTCCGGATATAGCTGCAGCAATGAAAGAACAACACATAGAAACCCCGATTGTATTATTTACGAATGATCCAACCATGCTTGCCCGTTTTGATGAAGTTATCGAGCGCCCACCAGAAATTGAAAAACCCTGCAGAAAAACGAATGTACAAGCTGTACTAACGCCTATTATAGAGGCCATTAAGCAAGGAATTAAACAGGAGTCTAAATTAAATCCCGATACCGATATAAGTTACACACCTAATTAAAATGGTTTTTTTTCTTAACCTCATGTCGACAGTACTTGCACACTAACCAGTTTATGAACTATTCTTAAGTCATAGATCACTAATTTTCCTATCATTTTGAGCAGTACTTCACATAACAGCAAAATTTCCTATTCTCACCTGAGCTCTCACCAGTTGGCTAATCTCTGTGGCGAGTACCATGAAAATGTTAAATTGATTGAACGCTTTTTTAATCTACGAATTAAAATTGGCCATAGTGAAGCAGTTTTGCAGGGCCGTTCTGATAAACTTATCCATAAAGCCAGTCATCTAATAAAACAACTTCATAAACTTGCTGACAATCCTATACATTCTGAATTAGTTACTTCCTTACTAAATGATAAAGACCATGGAACAAAAATTGATATGACTCAGCCCATAAGATTAAGCCGAAAAGCCATAGCTCCGCGCAATAGCAAGCAAGCAGAGTACCTAAATAGCATTGATCAACAAGATATTATTTTTGCCGTAGGCCCCGCAGGAACCGGTAAAACCTACCTTGCCGTAGCAAAAGCGATTGAATGCTTTGAGAAAGGCGAGGTTCAGCGTCTTGTATTTGTTCGGCCAGCTGTTGAAGCAGGCGAAAAACTAGGCTTTTTACCCGGCGATCTTGTCGAAAAAGTACTTCCCTATTTGAGACCAATTTATGATGCCTTATATGAAATGATAGGCTTTAAAGAAACTCAAAAATTAATTAAATCTGATGTCATTGAGGTTTTACCTCTCGCTTTTATGCGTGGCAGAACCTTAAATGAGGCCTTTATTATTTTAGACGAAGCTCAAAACACGACAATTTTACAAATGAAAATGTTTTTAACCCGCATGGGCTTTGGTTCGAAAACAGTTGTAACCGGCGATATAACCCAAGTGGATTTACCTGCTGGCACACCTTCCGGTCTTAGTCATGCAGTTAAATTACTTACCAACATTGATAAGATTAGTATTCATAGCTTTACAAGCCGGGAGGTGGTTCGCCATCCCCTGGTTTCCCTTATTGTTGATTGCTATGACGAGGTAAAAATGGATAAAAAACAATGAGCTATCTTATTGATATACAACATGCCTGTGATGAACCCAGTCCCATTCCGGATGATTTATTAATTAAATGGGCAGAGGTTACGCTTCTTGAACATAGGGACTCAGCTGAGCTGACTTTACGTATTGTCAATGAAGAAGAAATCAGGCAATTAAATCATGATTATAGAGGCCAAAATAAGGCAACCAATGTACTTGCCTTTCCATCCCTTATACCTGATACCATTGTGCTGGACTATCCCTTGCTTGGGGATGTTATTATTTGTCCGGCAGTCTTGGAGAAAGAAAGCCTGGAACAGAAAAAGCCCTTACCTGAACACTGGGCGCACATTGTTATTCATGGGATTTTGCATTTATTGGGCTATGATCATATAAAGGATGATGATGCTGCTCGAATGCAAGCGCTGGAAACAAAGTTGCTTGCTAAACTTGGTTTTACCAATCCTTATCAGATAGAGGAAGACGAAGTTGAGTAAAGAGGATGATAATATTTCCTTATTTGCGCGCTTATGGCAGTTTATACAAGTGCAACCGCAAAATAAGGAGGAGCTGATTGGACTGTTACGAGACGCTTATAGCCGCTCACTGATAGATTCGGAAACCTTGGCAATGATTGAGGGTGCTATTCAATTCGCTCAGATGCGGGTCCGGGATATTATGCTACCCAAAAAACAAATGACTTGCATTTCGCAAGATGCCGGTCTAAAAGAGATCACTGAGATAGTTGCCAATTCTGGCCATTCCCGTTTTCCTGTTACCGCTGATCATGGCGATGAAATTGTTGGTATCTTACATGCCAAAGACTTATTACGTTATCAAATACAGGATGACTCTGACTTTGATTTGGATGACATTATCCGCGTCGCCAGATTTGTTCCAGAGAGTAAACGTCTGGATATTCTGCTAAGTGAATTTCGCAACAACCGCAATCACATGGCCATCGTCGTTGATGAATACGGTGCTGTTAATGGTTTTGTTACTATTGAGGATATTATTGAACAGATTATCGGCGACATCGAAGATGAATTTGATATCGATGAAGAGGCTTATATAAAAGCGCATAATGATGATTATTATATTGTAAAAGCTCATATGCCTATTGCAGAATTTAATGAACAATTGCACGCTGATTTTAGCGATGAAAGCTATGACACTATCGGCGGAATCGTGATGACCAATTTTGGGTACTTACCTAAACGCGGCGAAGCGATTACAATTGATCAATTCGATTTTAAAGTTATAAATGCCGATGCCAGGCGAATTAAGCTCCTAGCTTGTTATGATAAACGCCCGAAATTATGAGCATTTAGTTTTCGCTATACCTATATAGAGTTAGAAAGACTAAAAACTAAGGACCAAGATCTAATGAACAGCAACATCTTGATTGTCGATGACGACACCGAACTGACTGACCTTTTAATGCAATACTTGGAACCTGAGGGTTTTGATGTTGTCTGTGTTCATGATGGTGAAAACGCTGTCAAAATAGCGCTCAATAAAACCTTTGATGCCATTATTCTTGATGTTATGCTGCCAAAACTAAACGGTTTTGAAGTTTTAAAAGCGATTCGAGAACATTTGGAAACTCCTGTTCTGATGCTGACAGCGCGCGGTGACGATATCGATCGTATCGTTGGTTTGGAAATTGGCGCTGATGATTATTTACCCAAACCCTGTAATCCACGCGAGTTAGTTGCAAGATTACGCGCGATTCTTAGGCGAACTCAAAAAATACCGACCCAACGCCCTATAATTGAGCATCAAAATATTATTGTAGATTGTTCCAAACGTACCGCCACTCATGAGGGCCAGTTAATGGAACTCACCAATGCTGAATTTAATATTCTGGAAATGCTAATCAAATCACCTGGACAAGCCTTTTCCAAAGAAGAGTTAACTGAATACGCTCTAGGCAGAAAATACACCGCCTATGACCGCAGTATCGATGTTCATATTTCTAACCTCCGTAATAAACTTGGGGAAAATCAAGAGGGCGAACCTATTGTTAAAACGGTTCGTGGCTTTGGATATATGTTTAATGCGTAGTTTGTATTGGAAAATATTCCTATCATTTTGGCTCGCAACAATACTAATCATTATAACCACCGCCTGGGTAACCTCTGAAATAACTCAAAAATCATCCATTCCTGCACGTGAACGGGTTTTTATGGACAGCTACGCTCATGCCGCGGTTGTAACCTATGAATCAGGACCCCAGGAAGCCGTGCAAAAATGGCTTGCCCACATGGGGGCATCAAAACAAATGACCTTATACCTACTAACTAACACCGGCGAAATTATTGGCAATCAACAACCTCCAGACATTGTCCAGCAGATTTCAGCTAACCTTGCCAAAGATGAGTTAGACGATGGTTTGTTAAAATTTGGAAATATCATTGTAAGTCACGAGATTGTATCTATCTCAGGAAAAGCCTATCGATTAGTTGCTGTCAGTGAAAAACCGTTGGCTCATTTTGTTGAAATTCCATGGGCTGGCCTGACACTACGCTTATTGATTGCCATTATTATCAGCGGCTTTATTTGCTATCTATTGTCTATTTATCTAACGCAACCGCTGCGTTCGCTCATTCAGGCAGCCCGATCAATTGCAACCGGCAATCTCAATACTCGAGTAGGTTATTTGAAAGGTCATTATCGTGATGAAATTGCCGAATTGAGCGGTGAATTTGATCAAATGGCAGAGCAATTAGAAACAATCATGAACTCTAAAGAACGCCTTTTACAAGATATTTCCCATGAGTTACGCTCACCGCTGGCAAGAATGCAAATTGCTATTGAATTAGGACGAAATAAAACCACTCAAGCAGCTGAACCTGAATTTCACCGGATGGAAACTGAATGTTTACGTTTAAATACCTTAATAGGCGAAATTCTTGAGTTCGCAAGACTGGATACCTCCTCAAGTCAACTGAATAAAAGCCTTATTAATTTACCTGATTTAGTTAAACAGGTCGTTGATGATGCCAATTTTGAAGAAGGTAAACCGGTTGTAGTATTTCATCCCTCACCAGCTTGTGAATTATTATTGGATGGGCGCTTGATTCATCGCGCCATTGAAAATATTATTCGAAATGGCCTAAGATATTCCGTTCCAAATCCAAAAATTAATGTTTATTTATATTGGGCTGATTCGAATACAGAAATTTATATTGATATTGAAGATAATGGTCCAGGTGTACCAGAAGATCAATTAGAAAAAATTTTCAACCCCTTTTATCGTGTAGATCCCTCAAGAGAAAAGAAAACAGGAGGTTACGGACTTGGATTATCTATTGCCCAACAAGCTATTAAGTTACACCATGGTTATATTAAGGCTATGAATCGCAAAAAAGGCGGTTTATTGGTAAGAGTTGTTTTCCCTACTTTAGTCAATCAGGAAGTTTAACTAAATGAAATTTATTAAATCACTTTATTTCTGGATCCTTTTTGCTTTCATTAGCGGCAGTTTAATCGGCTTGTTAATGCCAACCCTTGGGCTTGCAATGGAACCTCTTGGGACTGATTTTATTAAACTTATTAAAATATTCATAGGACCTATTATATTTTTAACCGTAGCAACAGGGATTGCGCAAACAGGGTCGCTAAAAAAATTAGGTAATATTGGCTTAAAAGCATTTATCTATTTTGAAATTGTTTCAACAATTGGTCTTTTAATTGGCTGGGCTGCAGCCTTAATTTTCAGGCCCGGTGCTTTGCTTCATGTCGATATAAATCAAATGAATGAGCAATCAGTTAACCAATTTATTGAAGTTGCTAAACATCAAAACGTTCTCCAGTTTGTAGAAAACATTATTCCTACCTCTCTGTTTGAACCTTTTGCCAAAGGCGACATCTTACAGATTTTATTCCTGGCTATTATATTTGGCGTATCATTACTTGCTGTTGGTCAGCAAGGTGGGAAAATCGTTCTTGAGCTGATGGACAAACTTACTAAAATTTTGTTCCACATCATCAAACTCATCATGTATACAGCCCCCATAGGTATCTTTGGATCGATGGCATTTACAGTTGCTAAATTCGGCAGCCATTATTTCCTGCCATTAATAGGTCTAATTGGTACTTTTTATTTAGCCGGCTTCGTATTTATTTTCCTTGTCCTAAATATAATCGCTCGCTACTCAGGCTTTTCACTGCTTAGCTTTCTTAAATACATGACTCCTGAACTAATGTTGGTACTCGGGACCTCATCGAGTGAAACAGCCTTACCCCAATTGCTGCGAAAATTAGAAAATCTTGGTTGTGAACGCGAAACCGTAGGCGTAGTAGTGCCCTTAGGTTATTCATTTAATTTGGATGGAACGAATATTTATATCGTATTAGCAGCTTTGTTCATCGCCCAGGCGCTGGGAATTCATCTGACTATGTTCCAGCAAATTACTTTATTTGCTACGGCAATGCTCTCATCCAAGGGTGCCGCAGGAATTACGGGCGCGGGATTTATCACCCTGGCAGCTACCTTGTCGGCTGTTCCACTCATTCCGCCTGCAGGCATTGTACTTATACTTGGTATTGACCGTTTCATGAGTATAGGCCGTTCATTAATAAATTTCATTGGCAATGGGGTAGCAACCTTGGTTATAAGCCGTTGGCAAAATGAAATTACGCCCAGAGAATTGGAACATAAACTTTCAGGAAATCTGAAACCCTTTATACAAACGAACCAGCAATATAACGTATAATTAGAGAAGGGAAGATTCTTTCTTGTAACCCTAAAAGTTAGAGGGTACAATTTGCAGCCGGTTTGGAGGGGTAATCGATGGGCGACCTAATCACAATAATGATAGATCAGGCGAGAAACATTTTAAGCCATTCCTATGCACCTTACTCAAAATTTCAGGTAGCAGCCTGCCTTAGTACTGAAGATGGAAGTCTTTATGCAGGGGTCAATGTTGAAAACTCTGCTTATGGTTTGACTATTTGCGCCGAATCCTCTGCTATTTGCCAAATGATTGCTGCAGGAAAACAAAAAATAGCCAAGCTCGTAGTCATGAACGCTGCAGGTACACTTTGCCCGCCTTGTGGCGCATGCAGGCAGCGTATCTCCGAATTTTCAATGAAGAATACGGTCATTCACCTTTGTAGCCATCAATCCATTATAAAATCTTATACAGTTAATGAATTATTACCTCATGCATTTAAATTGAAGGAACCTAAATGACAAAAATTTATAAATCGTCGGCGCATTTAGCTGCGGAAAAAATCAGGCAATTATTACCCGATTTTAATCCCAAATTAGGAATAGCCCTTGGCTCTGGTTTAGGTGGTTTTGCTGACGAATTAGAAGATGCTGTTTTTCTTAGTTATGAGGATTTACCTGGCTTCCCGAAACTTACTGTTCATGGTCATGGCGGCAATCTTGTCTTAGGTTATTTGGAAGGAGTTGCCGTTGTCTGCCTGCAGGGACGTGCCCATAGCTATGAAGGCAACTGTCATGAAACTGTTAAAACCTATGTACGTACCCTACGTTTATTGGGCTGTGAATATTTTATAGCAACTAATGCCTCAGGCTCTTTAAATGAAAACATAGGTCCTGGTGAATTGATGTTGATTAGAGATCACATCAATCTCCAACCTGGCAATCCTCTGGTTGGTCCTAATGACGATGAATTTGGTCCACGTTTCTTCCCCTTGGATAATGCTTACGACAAAGATCTATGTGAAAAATTATTGAAAATTGCAGATAAAGAAAAAATTGCTCTACATCAGGGTGTTTATATTGCTGTACTTGGCCCTCACTACGAAACTGCAGCCGAAATCAGGGCTTTTCGAGTCTTAGGAGCTGATGCCGTTGGGATGTCAACCGTGCCTGAGGTGCTCGTGGCTAACCATTGTGGGTTAAGGGTAATCGTCATTTCAATTATTACTAATTATGCAACAGGACTTAATGCTACAAGCCATTGCCACAATGCAGTAGTAGAAAAAGCGGGGCAGACGGCCGGAAAATTAGCTATTCTCATAAAGAAATTTATAAAAGAATTAGATAATTAGAATGAAGCTTGAAGAAACTTATTTGGATGCCTTTAATGACCTCAAAGCATCCTTAGAAATTGCCTCTCTAAATCCTCAGGATGCAATATCTCTCATTGATTTGACCTTACTCAATGAGTTTGCAAGCGATGAAGAACTGATAATGCTTGGCAAAAAAGCAAATCTTCATCAGGTTGCAGCTATTTGCGTTATGCCAGAACAACTGAAAAAAATTGCGCTATCATCCACAATAAAACGTGCAACTGTAGTTAATTTTCCAAAAGGTTTTCTGTCTGACAAAGAGCTCTTGGCTGATCTTGATACAATTTTGACTAATTATCAGCCTGATGAAATTGATTATGTCTTTCCCTATCAGACCTATCTTGAAGGTGAGGAAAAGGTTGCCTTGTCGCAATGCAAGCAAGCTTATAAACTCTGCCAGCAAAAGGGTGCAACCTTTAAAGTTATTTTAGAAACAGGCGCCCTGCCTTCCTTGGAAATCATCTATAAAATAAGCACCGAGGTAATCAATAGCGGCTGTGATTTTTTAAAAACATCAACAGGGAAAATTGCAGAGGGCGCTACACTAGCGTCTGCTTTTACCATTCTTAAAGCGATAAAAGATAGTAAAATACCCTGCGGGTTAAAAGTTTCTGGCGGCCTAAAAACAGCAGAGCAAGCATTCAGTTACATGATTCTCGCGAAGCAAACACTGGGTTTTAATCTTGAAAAATCCTGGTTTCGAATTGGAGCATCTAGTCTTTTAAATGAACTCATAAATCACTAATTACCCTATGTTTGTTACATTTTTTAACATTATGGCTATATTATTTAACCTCCCGATATGATATTTTGCCTTCCTTAGTTTTATAAAGGTAATCTGATGCAAAAAATTTTCTCTGTTCTGTCCTTAACCTTTTTATCCGCTCTAACCACTAAAGCGATTGCCGAGCAACCCCCCACCATATACCCAGCTGAAATCGTGGGCCGAAATTTAAATGTCTTTGGAATGGGTTGGGCCGGTCATGTAGGCATTACGACAGCTGCAGATATTATGCAAACATCAAATCAAGTCATTGAAGCGATGAATGACACTCCATCGATACAAATTAATTCCCTTTTAGAATTTAAATTAAGAACTGTTTATTGGGGTAGTCGCTATGGTATTTC
>JACCSX010000035.1 GCA_013812775.1 Tatlockia sp.
TGCTACAGCTCTCCTATTTGTAAAAATTATAACAATTCTTAAAGAGCTGACACACTTATTTGAACACTACCAACTTGTTAAATATTCCGTTCTAGCTGTAAAGGCTTCAGTTCCTGGAATGAAAGAAAAAAGAAAGCCCAGGCCAAGATAACTTCTTATTCGTGTCTCATACATGTATCTTGGACTCTCTATGTCAACAGGACAGTAATATCTTTGCTCATAAGCAAATCGACTTTGGTTAAAAAGTTTAAGGCTTTTTTCTAATGCTGCACTCTTTGAGGTTATGAATAGAAATTTAATGACATAATCTAAATAAAATAAGGCCTGTAACATATATCTCTCTCTTAAAGTGGTGAGCGAACCTATTAGAAAATCCCAGGATATATTTGATTTCCTTTATAAATCGCCCTCAATTTTACCATGATGAGCACCTGTTGAGCAATTGTTGTTTCAAAGACCTGACCAATTATTAGCTCGATTGAATAAGTAAAAGGAAGAGGATGATATGCTGTCATTAAATTTCTTAATCAACCATGTCTAATCCACCATCAGGGGAGAACAGTTCGCGCTGTCCTGCGAGGGCTTCAAGATGCTCGGGTTTAAACGGGTTTAAGGAATTCCAAATACCGTTCGCGGTGAGGAGGAGCGAGTAGCGACGTCTCGAACCGTCCGCCTCGATCTCCTTTTTTGCAAGGAGCTAAAAAACTGTATTTAGAAGGGAGGCAGGTCAAGAAAATTATGAAATGTTTTTTTGCGCTTTGCATAAGTAGATAAAGCTTGCCAATATTTATTTATCAGCGCTTCTTTCCACGACTTAATCCTTTTATTTGTCTCTCAGCATTGAGTGCTTCTTCAAGGCTAAAAAAAATATGGAAATATTCTAACTGAAGCGGAGTCGCGTGCTCGTATAACATTCTTTTATCATTCGATTCTGATGCCATACAAGCCGATTTTCTAAATTGTCGGTGTGTTCCCTGTAATAACTTTTATCACTACATTGAAGAAATATATACCCAAAACATTTTCAACCCGCTAATTTTACTTTTATAATTTGATAAGACGCATGCAGCCTCTTCCAAAAAAAAGCATTTTAGCTCTTCTAATGCAGAAGATCGAGGCTGACGGTTCGAGACGTCGCTACTCGCTCCTCCTCACCGCGAACGGTATTTAGGAATTCATTAAACCCGTTTAAACCCGAGCATCCTGAGGCCCTCGAAGGACAGTGCGAACGGTGTTTAGGGTTAACCAAACCCTTTAGTCATCACTGAAGCTGTTTATTATTAAAAGGGGAAATTTATGTTAGCTTTATCAGGATATTGTTTAGGGCTTGTATTAGTGAATATTATTACAGCTTTATCAGTTGGTGCATTCTTAGTTTAAACCCTAATGACAACACTTTTAAAGGAAGCTAAATACCTGGAGATGCTAAGTTTAATGTGTTTAGTTATCTTGCGAACTTGGAAGGTAGTACTTTTGAATGAAGAGTGGTTTTCAAGTATTTCCAAGCCTACACAAGGTTTTACTACTTCCAGTTTATTGTATTAGTATTTGCATTAATTACTCCGGCATTATAATAAATATTCCTGGAAAGGTTCGAGGTATGAAATTCAATAAGAGAATGAGTATCTAAGGCTATTGTAGGCTCCACTCCTCGCTCGTATGAATGGGAAGGACTCCATATAATTCTCTTTGTATTATTATCAAACTTACCAACGTGATACCACAATCTGTTATACTTTTGTGATTTATGCATCTCAACCAGAAGATCCCCTTCCATAGTCACCGAAGGATTCAATCCTTTGTCATAAGTTTCAGTCCATTCCCATTGAATAGCATTGCCTTGAAGAGTACCGACTTGAGACCATAAGTTTGGCTTGTCAGCTGATTCATGAGTTTCAACAACAGTATTTCCAGATAGGGCAATAGAGGGATTTTTTCCTTGGGTGTATTGCTTGGCATTTGTCCATTCAATGGTTCTTGAGCGGTTGGATATTATTCCCGTACGATAATAAAGCTTGTGAGTATAAAAATAAGAACAATTATGAGCACAATCATCTCTGCAACCGTTCTCATCACAAACCGGTTCGCATTGGTCTTCACAGTGGTCAAGGTGTTTTTCTGTAAGTTGATGAACCTCCACAAGAGTATCGCGAGTTATAGCAACAGAGGCTACTTGCCCTTTATCATATAACTGAGCATCACCCCAGGATATTGTTTTGCTGTTTATATCTAAAATACCAACTCGATACCACAAGGTGTCATACCCCTTTGATTTATGGACTTCAACCACGGTATTCCCCTTGATGGCTATTGAAGCATTGAGTCCGTTTTCATAATGAATGCTTTTACCCCATTCTACATCGTTATCTTTTATTAAGCCTACCTTGTACCACAGCGTGTTATAGTAACCTGAGCTAGATACTGCAACTATAACATTTCCTTGTTTAGCAACTGATGCATTTACTCCTGAATCGTATTTTTTAGAAGCATTATGACTGGTAGTGGCATAAGTAATTGTTAAATTGAAAAAAATAAGGGCAGAAATGAGGGTGCGTATTATCATTTTTTTTATGAGTTAATTAAATTAGAGCAGATTCTAACAAAAAATAAATGTTTATCCCACTGCGGTTTGAATGGGATGAGTGTGTAATCAGGTCACCCTAAGAACCTGTTTGCTCAATTTTTGTAAATATTTTTACATAATATTCCGAAATGGAAATTACCCTCACTAATTTCTTCAACTTTGATGCACGAATCTGCTGCAACTCCGGATAAAATACTGTATACTACTCGACTATTTTTAATCCATTAAGTTTAGAAGAGAGCTATGACTGCTGATTTAAACCTTTACAGAAATATTGGTATCTTTGCCCACGTAGATGCGGGAAAAACCACCACTACCGAACGTATCCTTAAGCTCACCGGTAAAATCCATAAAATGGGGGAGGTTCACGAAGGTGAATCTACAACCGATTTCATGGCACAGGAAGCGGAGCGCGGTATTACCATTCAGTCAGCAGCAGTAAGTTGTTTCTGGAAAGGTACTCGTTTCAACGTAATCGATACTCCGGGGCACGTTGACTTCACTGTAGAGGTATATCGTTCCCTGAAGGTGCTCGATGGCGGCATTGGTGTATTCTGTGGTTCTGGCGGCGTTGAGCCTCAGTCAGAAACCAACTGGCGCTATGCGAACAATTCAAAAGTATCTCGTTTGATTTTTGTAAATAAACTCGACCGTATCGGTGCGGATTTCTTGAAAGTAACTGACCAGGTCAAAAAAGTATTGGGTGCTCACCCATTAATTATGACCTTGCCAATCGGTGTTGAAGATGACTTCGTAGGTGTTGTCGATTTATTAACCCGTAAAGCTTACATTTGGGACGAAACTGGCCAGCCCGAAAATTACACAATCACTGACATGCCAGCTAATATGCATGACGACGTTGAAATGTACCGCAAACAATTAATTGAAACGGCACTTGAAATGGATGACGATTTACTGATGGCTTATATAGAAGGAGAGGAGCCTTCAATAGAAGACATTAAGCGCTGTGTCCGTAAAGGTACGCTTGAATTAGCCTTCTTCCCAACTTTTTGCGGTTCAGCCTTTAAAAACAAAGGGATGCAACTATTATTGGACGCAGTGGTTGATTATTTGCCTGCTCCCCACGAAGTTAATCCACAACCTTTGACAGATGTTGAAGGTAAGCCA
Organism: Tatlockia sp.; assembly: GCA_013812775.1. Lineage (GTDB taxonomy): Bacteria > Pseudomonadota > Gammaproteobacteria > Legionellales > Legionellaceae > Tatlockia. The sequence continues at coordinate 3,713 of JACCSX010000035.1, forward strand.
AACGGCCAATTTGCTCTCGTTTCTGCAGATGAGCCCTTCCGTGCCTTGGCATTTAAAATCATGGATGACCGTTATGGTGCACTAACTTTCGTACGAATATACTCAGGAAAACTGAATAAAGGGGATAACATCCTTAACTCTTTCACCGGTAAAATTGAACGAGTCGGCCGTATGGTTGAGATGCAGGCGAATGAGCGTAATGAATTGCACAGTGCTGAAGCAGGCGACATTATAGCTATCGTCGGCATGAAAAACGTGCGAACCGGCCAGACTCTTTGCGATCCAAAACACGAGTGTACACTTGAAGCGATGGTTTTCCCTGAGCCAGTAATCTCTATTTCTGTTACGCCAAAAGATAAAAGCTCAACCGAAAAAATGAGTATTGCTATTGGTAAAATGGTTGCAGAAGATCCAACCTTCAGGGTTGAAACTGATGTTGATTCAGGTGAAACTATTCTTCGTGGTATGGGTGAATTACATCTTGATATTAAAGTGGATGTTCTAAAGCGTACCTACGATGTTGAATTAATTGTAGGTCAGCCACAGGTTGCTTACCGCGAAACCATAACTAAGGCGATCGAAGACAGTTATACTCACAAAAAACAATCAGGTGGTTCTGGTCAATACGGTAAGATTGACTACACTATCTCACCAGGTGAGCCAACCACTGGATTCACTTTCGTCACATCCGTTGTAGGTGGTAACGTTCCTAAAGAATTCTTTCCGGCAATTGAGAAAGGATTCCGTTCAATGATGGGCACCGGTACGTTGGCAGGTTTTCCCGTATTGGATGTTGAAGTAAACATTACTGACGGTGGTTACCATCCTGTTGACTCCTCAGCGATTGCATTTGAAATTGCTGCAAGAGGCGCTTTCCGTCAATCAATACCAAAAGCCGCCCCACAATTGCTTGAACCAATCATGAAAGTTGACGTTTATAGTACAGAAGATAAAGTAGGCGATGTTATTGGTGATTTAAACCGTCGTCGCGGCATGATCTCCGGCCAAGAACCTAACGCAGGTGGTATACGCATTAAGGCCGATGTTCCTCTTTCAGAAATGTTTGGTTACATCAGCACCTTGCGCACTTTGACCTCTGGTCGTGGTCAATTCTCAATGGAGTTCTCTCACTATGCTCCTTGCCCAAGCTCTGTAGCTGAAGCTGTGATTGCCAAAGAAAAAGAAAAGAAAGCTGCTGCTGCCAAGTAAGATTTAGCAAACGGTAAAGCTTTATCAGTTTGTTTTGATGGAGCTTTAAAGAAAAGAGCTACCCTTCAGTAGTACTGCAAAAGTTAGGAAGAAAAAACCTAAATCCCACCTCCCGCGGCTTGTCCGCGGAAGCTAGGAATCAAATACTAGATGAGTATCTTAATAGGGTAGCCTGGATGTAGCGCAGCCAGGGCTACCTATCTGGATCCCGCGCATAAAAAAGCGCGTTACATAGACGTTTTAATTTCCTGTGAACCTCTCAGGGGTTTTCAGCGGGATCCAGCGTTCTTTATCATCCCGTTACCAGCATCCTTTAAAAGCCGTAGTGGTTGGGCGCAACCCAACCACTTATCACAGAGTGATAACCAAATTTTTTTTGTTCTGTGTAAAGTGCGAAGTCTTTGCAAAGGACAATTTTTCTTACCACCCCGTCATCCTCGCAGCGAAGGAGCTCAAGTACTGAGCCTCAGACTTCGTCCTTAGGAGATCCCTCGCTATACAGCTATTGCTCGGGATGACTTGGGTTTTATAAATTTTCCGGCACAAAGAAGTGCGAAGTGACGTTAAATAAATTGTTAATATTGCCTTAATATTAATCATGCATAATTCTTTAATTTTCACATAAAGCTTGGCTTTAGTGGATGAAGGATAGGAGCACTTATGCTAACCAAGGGTTTTTTTAGTCAAAAATCACTGTCAATTGGTGTTGATCTACCCAATTCTCAAGAAAATAGCCAATTATTGGTAAATCCTTCCATTCAGGAAGATCAAAAGCTCAGTCAGGTGGTTATTTCGTCTGAGGTCAAACAATTTATTAAAGGCTTTCTAGAGCAAGCCAGGGGCGCAGTCTTAGGCGGTGCAGTTATTGTAAATTATGTGGAATTAGCCCTTGTCCTGATGGGTCATAAATTTACAATCAATGATCATAGGCGCCTGGAGACTCTGCTCTTTACTTTATGGGGCTTACGTGGGGGAGCTGCAGTAGTGCTGGCTTTAACAGGATTAAAAAATAAAGCTCCGGATGCCACTGCCGCATATATTTTAACAGAAAAAAATGTGATCAGGATGCTGGTCAATGCAAGTTTTCTGCACAAAATGCCTATTACTTTTAGTATTAATAGTTCCTTACAAATTGCTTCTTCAATCATGGTAGTGGTGGATCATGCTCTTTCAGCCAAGGCATTGGCAGAGAATCAACCCGATCCTGGTAATTTTTCCTATCCAGAGATCAAAAATAAATATCAGGGGCAAAGTGCTCTTATTGCTTTAGTGACACTTATAGAAATGCTATTTAGAGCTATTCAATTGGGGGCAACTACCTACACAGCAGGTAATGCCATAGCTGATGCCTTTATAGATGCCGTTTCCCCTCAAGATCCAAAGAATCAACAACAGATTTTGATGATTTTGGCTTTGGCTATGTCGATTGTTGGCGCCTTATCGGTCCTTCACCCTGTCTTAAACGAAATAGCCACTCTGATTCGATAC
>JACCSX010000042.1 GCA_013812775.1 Tatlockia sp.
TTGTTCCTGTACTTCCGGTAATTGAAGCAGATCTGGTGATGCTTTTGTAGACTTCTTACTACCCGTCGATGATCTCATTATTTGTTCTGGTGTTTCCATCAGCGTTTGCTGAAAATGTATACTATCACCTAAATATTTAGTGAGCAGTTTTTTCCCTTTTTTTGTTCGTTTCTCTGAGTTGGTTTCCAGAATTAATTTACTCTGCAAAATAGTAATATGTCCCATGACTGTATTTCCCCAATCTTTATGTTTTTTATTACCTTTAATTAACCATGGGAATTCCAAACTTTTTATTTGCCCTTTTTTATCTCGTTTTGCAGACTCGATGATTTCATCAGGCCTCTTTAGTAATGTTAGTGGGAGCAAACAATTCAAGGCCTCTCCGATGCTCATATCTAACTTATAATGAGACTTTGACAATAAAATCAGATCGCCATCCGTATTCAATAATGTTGGACGCGGATTACTCTGTAGGTATTCTATGACCTCAAAAAAATAATCGAACAAGTCCCCATCTAATTCCAATCTCAATGCTTCAGGAGTCAGCGGACTACCATCATTTTCTTCAATTAACCATTCTCGAAAATCAATCAAATTAGTCTGATATTTGACGGGAATTATCATAGGTGCCATACCAATAAAAATAGATTGTTCATCTACCGATAAAATACGACTAAAAACGATATCTCCCCTCTTTAAATAGTGAGTTCCCTGCTTTTCTTTTATAGTATGTGTGTAACCTAACAGAAGATCTTTAATCGTCAGTGATTTTTCATGCTCTACTTCAAGAATACTGTAAAAGCTGTAATACGTTTTATTCATCATCTCAATAAATTGTTTCTCCTTAGAATTTAATCTATTTTGATGCGAATTAAGGTAATTCATTGCTATCGTTTGTTCAGCGTCAAACTTAGGGAAATCGAATTCATCATCCGGGATCCAATTAAATAAAATCCAGGGAACAACAAATTGCATAAAAAAATGCTCTTCCATTTCATCAGGTAGTTCCGGAAAAAAATCCTCAATGGCTGTTTTTAATACTTCAGATGGTAATTTACCCGTGACATAGGGCATTAAATGCTGGTCTACAATGCGACCCTCTGTTTGACGAATGGTTTGCCATGCCAAATCAAAAACAGTTGCCTTCGATGCAATGGCGCAACATTTTTTATATTTCTTTCCACTATCACAAGGACAGAGATCATTTCTACCAATTTTTTCAGTCAATGTTTCACCTTTTATGCTCTTTGTTGCTTATAAAATATTTCATCAGGCGTAAAATAATTCAATGATTTTCGTGGGCGTGAATTGATACGATTCTCTATTTCTTTAATTCGTTCTGGAGTTAGATCTGAAAAGGAACTACCCTTCGGAATATATTGTCGAATTAAACCATTCGTATTTTCATTTAATCCACGCTCCCACGAGTGGTATGGGTGGGCAAAATAAATAGATGTTTCTAAATTCCTCGCTATCCATTCATGTTGGGCAAATTCACATCCGTTATCAGATGTTATCGTTAATACATATCGTTTAATTGGAGACAATAAAAAGACAACCTCTGTTGCCACTTCCAATGCTTTCTTTGTCGTCACTCGACCTATGACCGTTTTTTTGGATAACCGCTCAACAATAGTAACAATCGCATCCTTATGATCTTTGCCAATAATCGTATCAATCTCCCAATCGCCAAAACGTAATTTTTGATTAACAACCTCAGGTCTGTCATCAATAAATACTCTATTTTTTATGGTATGAGTTCGTTTAGGACTCCCATACCGTTTACGATATTTTTTCTTGCCACATCGTAAATGGAGGTACAGTTTACCACCAGATTTTTTATCAGCCAAAATATATTGGTATATTCGCTCATGACTAATCTTAAAGAGGCCATGATGCTTCCCATAACCACTGATTTGTTCAGGACTCCATTCGAGCCGAAGCTTTTCATCAACGATAGCTCGGACTGTCTCAGTAAATTTTTTTGGTTTCTTAGAGTTTTTCCGTCTTAATTTATAAGAGGCGGCTGCTTGATCAGGACAATAAACATAATTCCAACGACTGTTTCTTTTTAATTCTCTTGAAATCGTAGATGGACTAACACCAATTTCCTCAGCTATTTCCTTTTGTTGATACCCTGCTTTCCAAAAAGCAGAAATTTTACAACGTTGGGCAAAATTTAAGTGCTTATAAGACATGTACAAATCCCTTACTCTCTTTGAGCTTTATTAGCTCATTGAATTATAATGGAATTGCACTTCAAAGTTGAATCCGCCT
>JACCSX010000072.1 GCA_013812775.1 Tatlockia sp.
AAAAGTGATAAATTCTCTTCCTTTTGAAGAGAGTTCAGTTATTTTCCCCTGGAGTTTAATGAATAACTGATTGAAGACACGTTCTTGTTCCAAAAGAGCTTGGTAGGCTGTAAATTGCTTTTGCGAAGTAGGTTCAGCCTCGTTAATTTGTTCTACACTATACTTTTTGTTTAGATGGAGGTTTATTTTCGTAATTAGGGTATCAGCTATGGAAGGCTTATCAGCGATTGAGGCCCCAACATTTTTGTAAAGCTCTACTTTTTGCTTAAGCAACAGAAGTCCAGTTAAGTCGAGGCTGGACAACTCACCTGCGGCAATATATAGGGAGGAGGATTTGATCGCTTTAAGAAGATCTTTATCTCGCATGATAATTTCGTATAGGACCGAGAAGGAATGACCTGTCATGCTTTTAGGAAATTTATGCTGGATTGAACTAGCCAGATTGATAAATTTCTCTCTCTCTGGTTCCTCAATCGACCATGAACCGAAATCTAACTCAACTCCTTGAAGATTCAGATTAATAGTGGATCGTAGGTCTGTATCGTTAAAACTATATTCAGAAGAATAGGAAGACTTATAAGAACATACAAGTGGAGTGTTCTTGAAAGGAACTAGTAAACCAGCGGCTTCGAGGACCATGTACTCTAAAATTTGTGTTTGTTGCAGGTCGGCGATTTCAAACTTTAGACCGGATTTAATCAATTGTTTCTGGATTTTTTCATATAACATAGCTGATCCTAAAAGTAATAAAAAAGTGCATTATGAACTATTTCCGTATTATGTGCAAAGTTTTATGATGCCAGGTTCCATCTAAAGAGGTTGGATTGGTTTTAAAGTACTCAATAAACTCTTAAAATTTTCCAAATCAGGCCCAGAATGCAGTAGTGACGGCCACTTAAAAAGCATTATAGTTAAAACATTGCGATGCTCTGCTCGATCTAAATCATCCAATTCAGGTATACCATTGAGCATTTGTTTGGCAGGATCAAATTGTTCTTTCAAATAAATTCGAATTTTATTAAGCGCGGCAGAATGTTTAGCTTTATTTTTTAATAAACAAAAATTTAATCCAACTTCTGCAATAACATCGGGCTTAGTTTTTTGTAAAATTCTGTCTATATTTTTATCAAAATATAAATAAATCCATTCAAATTCTTCGTAGGGTAATCGTTTTTGATAATAATCACTGGCCGCAAAGATAATATGGGTCATCCCATAGATTTTATCTTCAAACATTCTGTCAGAGAGCTGAGTATCCTCATAATCTGAAAATACAATTTTAAAGCGTTCAATGTATTCATTTCTTAGGTCAGTTAATTTCAATCGATTAAGTAAATAAATGAAATTCACAACCTGTGCAGATGATGCCTTTATAACTGTTGAATCCAAAAGGAAGGCGCTTAAAGGCAGGATATTTTTCTTAATGTGCTTTATGGCTTTTTTTGCATGAGGGTATAAGGGCGAGGTTAAAACGTTCAGTTGTTGTGCATGGTCGAGGATCAGCAGAATTTTCAGGGCGTTTTCAATTCCAGGGAACTGAGTGAGTAACAATTCTCGTTTTTGTGTTTTTGGGATTTGTTCATAATTTAGCGGCAAATGGATTAATTTGGAATTAAATCTTCCAATTTGCGAAGTACGCCTTTGTTTTAGTAATTGTTCCAGCTGCATGGATTCGATAAATTGGAAGGATATAATTGGATATAAATATTCCTTTTTTCCAGTAATACGGTAAAGACGAACTGCATAATGTGATTGATTAATAGGCTTCATTTTAAAAAGATTTTCATCAAATTTCTTTTGTATCTTATCCCCAATAGTTGCTGTGCCAGCTAATAATAACTTGCTAAACAAACATAAGATTAAAATCAATTTAAATTTTGAAATCTGAAAAAACACTATACACTCATTCTTATATAACTAAGCTAATTTTAGAAAACCCTATTTTTCAATCCTTAAAACAAGGGCAAAAGGCTCGGTGGAACTGCCATCAATTTTGCGGTTCAATAATTTTACGCGTACCAGAGCACGAATGGATTTTGTTGCAGTAGAGCAATTTTTTTGGCCGACAGAGCGGATACAGTTTGCAACCTGATGGACGGTGTCGATGGGACTATCATCAGAAGCAATGAGTTTATTTTTATCCAAATCAATTATTTCAAGAGCAAGACGGCTAAGTTGCCATTCTGAGCTGTCTCTAAAATAACCAACACGGCGCTCATGGACTAGGGTAATTTTGTCACCAGTACCTAAAAGGGTTTGAAATTCTTGTACAGGATTTTCAAGAGTTAACTGACCTTCAATAAGATCCAGACGCTGGTCAAAGGCTTTTTGCATATTAATATAGCCCCAACCGTAGGTGCGGTTCCATTCTGAACCCATCACCGGATAATGATTAAGCAAAGTGCCGCTAAGGGGCTGAGATTTCCCACTGTCTGTCCAGGCATCGGCACTATTAATAAGTAAGGCTTTAATTGCCATGGGGTTTGTAATGCCAGCATCCTGAAGCAGTAAAGCAGAAGCACCTACATGAGGAGCAGCAGAACTGGTGCCTCCCATTAAACGAAAGCCCTCATGATAATCCATAGCAACCGAATAATTAAAGCCATAGGTATGCGGATCCGGCGCGCAGGTTCTAGTATCGAAGCCAGGTGCGCTCAGATCAGGTTTGCGGCGACCAAAAGGGGTTGGGCCGCGACTGCTGGTTGGATGAATACTATGTTGTTCACGATTAGGGGTTTTATAAACGACTGCCTCTTCGTGGTTAAAAGCATTCATATTGGCGATTGTCAGCGCATTATAATTGTCACCTGGAACAGTTAAGGTCGAAGCGAAGGGAATTTGTTGTGTAGGTTCTATATAGCCGTCATTGCCGGCAGATTTGACCCATAAGATTTTTTCATGATTAACAACATAATCAATAACTTTAGCCAGCCCGCTCCATTCTGGGCAATTTGGGCAGGAAAGAACCCCGTTTCCTATACTGTAGTTTATTATGGTGGGCCTGGTCCCGGAACGCTTAAGCATCCAGTCCAAGGTGCTTAGGGTTAACATAATATTGTGTAAATCTGCTGTTTCCTCGCCTGAGAGGCCCGAAACAATAGTTTTGGCTCCAAAAGCTATCCCTTTATATTGGGGATCAGTGCTTGAATAAATACAGGCCACTCCGGTACCATGGGCAGTTCGAACGCCGTTCTGATAATCAGAATAGTGAGAACCACCTTCTTTTCGAATCACCATTTTCTTTTGAGCTAAAATCGGGTGGTTAGGGTCAATTCCATCATCAATCAAGCCAATGACACCCTTAGAACCGTTATAACCATGCGCCCACCAATTTTTCACTTCAGGATAAAATGTAGATGGAGCCAATTTTATTGCCTGGGCGGTAATATCTAATTCTTGACTGCCTGATTGGTAAAAGGAAATTTGCGCTACAGCAGGATGATTGGCTACCTCATTGAGCAGTGTTGGCGGGATGCTGGCCGCAACTGCTGGCATAAAGCCAAGCTCTTCAAGTTTCACTGAAGGCAATTTGCTGAAGTCTTCTATAAAGGTTTTTTTTCCTGCAGTGGAATGTAGAAAAATAATGAGTGAAAGCGGATTTTGGGTGGCTCTTTTGTCTATATGAGTGAAAATGTCTTTATCAATAAGCGCTTTTGAAAAAGCGGTTGCTGCAAAAACAAACAAAAGGATACTTAAAGATAGATTTTTCATAATTAATGAACAAAAAAGCGAACTCTAGCATCAATCTTTGTCTAGTACAATAAATAGGCTTCAAAAGGAGAAATATCCCTATAATTAATTGAGATATATCTTACACGCTGGATAGAAAAATCATGATGACTAAAATGGAAACATATTGTATCATTGTTGAAAGTGCCTAAGTTTGAATATTTCTAAAGAGATTTCAAAACTCTGGCTGCTACCAACCTTTAACCCTGACACTTTCTTGATACTTCTATATAAGATGTATAAATTTATAAGGATAAGCCGATGAATCCAATACATATACTTGTTGTCGAAGATTCGAAAATAGCACAGATTGTGATGAAAACAAACTTAACCGAACAGGGCTGTACAGTGGATATTGCCGTTGATGCAAAAGACGCTTTGGAGAAAGCCCGAGATTGCCATTATGATGCCATCTTAATGGACATTGGTCTTGGTAATGGTCCAGATGGTTTTGACGCTGCTGTTCAAATCAAAGCTCATAGTGCTTTGAATAAAAAAACATCTATTGCAGTTGTCTCGGCTCATGGCGAACCCGAATTCAGAGATAAGGCGGGAGAAGTTGGAATGGTGGGTTATTTCAACAAACCCTTTACTCAAAAACACGCAGAAAAAATTGTTAATTTTATCAAAAATAATCAATTAATTCGCATTGTAGATAACATGAAATAAGCCAGGCTAAAAAATGAAAATTGTTATCAAAGTTGGAACACAAAGCATTTTATCCGCTGAGGGCGTTCCTTTTGAATCTATAATGCTTCATTTGGTTGAGCAACTTATCTCTTTGAAAAAAGCAGGCCATCAATTAGTGTTGGTAAGTTCAGGCGCGGTTGCTTCCGGTCGTAAAGCGGCGTCGCAGTTTGGCCGAAAATATGGTAATTCCATTGGAGAAAAACAAGTGTTGGCTTCTTTGGGACAACATGAACTGATATCTCTCTATGCCTCCATGTTTAGAACACATAAAATGCTTGCCTCTCAGCTCTTGCTTACCAAACAGGATTTTCAAACGCGGCAGCACTATTTAAATATTTCGCGCTTACTGCATGAAATTTTGGGTGATGAAAATATTATTCCCATCATTAATGAAAATGATAGCGTTGCTATCGAAGAACTGATGTTCACTGATAATGACGAATTAGCAGGCCTGATTGCCGCGCAGATAAATGCTGATAAATTAATTATTTTGTCCAATGTTGAAGGTGTTTATACTGGACATCCTGATGAGCCGGATTCAAAATTTATTCCGCTGATTGATCCTAAGCAACATAGCTGGCCTGAGATTTCTACTCTTAAAAGCCTTCATGGCAGAGGCGGCATGATTTCCAAGCTCGCTACAGCCCGTAAAATGTCAAACCTCGGGATTTGTACTCACATTGCCTCCATTGAACATAAGGAGGTTATCAACCGCCTTGTTAATAACGAATCCTTAGGTACAACAGTTTTACCCTCCGCGCGAAAATCAAATTTAAAACGATGGATTGCTTACAGTAGTGATAAAAATACTGGCTCTATTTTCATCAATTCCTGTTTGTTTGACATTATAAAAGAGAATAAACGTATCATTTCCATCTTGCCCGTAGGCATTGAAAAATGTGCGGGAAATTTTAAGCGGGGCGATCTGGTTGAAATACTTACTTCAGACAACAAAAAAATAGGGCTGGGTCTTGCTAAGTACGATGCCCAGAAGTTAAACGAGTATTTAGGTCAAAAAGATAAACCAGAATTTATTCATTACGATCATTTGCATATTTTTTAAGAGTTTCGTCTTATCCCTTGAACCACGTCTTTGCATCTGACTTAAATTTTAGGAGCCCAAACTAAAACAAGGAGATAATTATGAGGGCGTAGAGGGGATATATTAAGCATGTTGGGCAACTATTGATTTCTTAATTGCACTTGTTGTAAACTCCTCGCTCCAAAGAATAACAAATTCTAACTCTACTTGAGTTTTTGCTTTTTAATATTTTAGGTTGAAAAATTATGTCCAAACCCACAGAAGAATTAAATATACAAATTGAAAGATTAACACCCATTATCAATACTAGATCCGGAAGTTTTGACTTTATCAAAGCATTAAATTCTCTAAATACATTAGCTGAAAAGGATCTCCAACAAAATTTTTTTTTCAGGCTGCCTAGACCAAAAATAAATTGGGCTCCATCGTTAGTAAAAGAATTAGCGGAGGCGTTACAAAGAATTAATGATTCTGATTCGCTAAAAACAGAACTACCTAAACTGATGGAAATTTGTGAACAGTATAAACT
>JACCSX010000278.1 GCA_013812775.1 Tatlockia sp.
CCAAAATCCTACTGGATAATCCCCTCGAATCAGTTAAACTTAGGTAAAGGAAAGGCAACAATCAAAGAGGATTTGCATGAAGCCATCGCTGCAACTCAATATTAGTCAACATTTAACACTTACACCACAACTTCAGCAAGCAATTCGTCTGCTGCAACTATCAACCCTGGATTTACAACAAGAAATTCAACAAATAGTTGAATCCAACCCCATGCTCGAATCAACACCAAACGAAGAAAAAGCAGAACCTCGCACTGACAACAAGCAAAATCAGGATGAATTCACCGATTTTCAGTGGTCGCAGCTTTATAGCAGCACCAAAAAATCGAATTTTGACGATATTGATTTTAATTATGAAAATCTTCATTGCACCACGACGAATTTGCAAGATCATCTTCGTTGGCAGCTTGATTTAACACCCATGAGCGATGTGGACCGGGTTATCGCTACTACCTTGATTGATGCTATCGATGATGACGGTTTTCTCACTGTAGGACTCCCTGATTTGCATGCAAGTTTAAACAGCGAGGAACATCCCCTCGATTTGGATGAGATTGAAGCTGTGCGTCATCGTTTGCAACATTTTGACCCAGTCGGCTGCGCCTCTTCAAATTTAGCTGAAACCTTGCTTATTCAATTAGAACAACTACCGGGCACAAATGCCGATGTTGAATTGGCGAAGCGGATTATTCGAACTGGTATTGAGTTACTTGGTCAGCATAATTATCGTCAATTGATGAAAAATCATCAGGTTAACGAATCTCATTTGAATAAGGCTTTGCAAATAATTCAGCGCTTAAATCCTAAGCCAGGTACTTTAATTCAAGAAGCGGTAACCGAATATATAATTCCTGATATTACTGTAAAAAAAGTGGATAACATCTGGCAAGCAACTCTTAACCCCAATACCTTGCCGCGCCTTAGTATCAACACTCAATATGCTTCTCTGATTCAACGCGCTGACAATAGCGCTGACAATCAATTTCTGAAAAATAATTTGCAGGAAGCCCGCTGGTTTTTAAAGAGTATACAAAGCCGACAAGAGACCTTATTAAAAGTGGCGCGTTGCATTGTTGACTATCAACAAGATTTTCTTGAACATGGTGATGAAGCGATGAAACCGCTTATCCTAAATAATGTTGCTCTTGCTCTGGATATGCATGAATCAACAATTTCTCGCGTCACCACTCAAAAATTTATGCATACCCCCAGAGGCGTCTTTGAGTTAAAATAATTTTTCTCAAGTCATGTGGCAACTGCTAATGGTGGGGAATGTTCATCAACAGCTATTCGAGCAGTTATTAAGAAATTAATTGCCGCAGAAAATCGCAAAAAACCGCTGAGTGATTCAAAAATCGCCCAGTTAATTGCTGAACAGGGTATCCAGGTTGCCCGCCGAACTGTAGCAAAGTACCGTGAAGCAATGGCTATAGCCCCATCAAATGAGCGTAAAACAATTTCGTCTTAGTTTTTTATTTTTGAAGGAGAAGTTTATGAAGATCCATATCACTGGTCATCATGTCGAAGTTACCCCTGCACTAAAAGCTTATACCGAAGAAAAATTCAATAAACTTGAAAGACATTTTGATAAAATCAGCACTATAGAAGTGATCTTTGCTATTGAAAAATTAGATCAAATTGCTGAAGCAACCATTAAGATTGCAAAAAGCGAATTGCATGCCAGTTCTGGAACTGAAGATATGTATGCTTCCATTGATGATTTAGTAGATAAATTAGACCGACAACTAATAAAACATAAAGAAAAACTTAGAGATCATCATCGCGATTAATAAATTAAAAAATTTGCCTGTGCTTGTCTAATTAAATCATTTCGATTAACAATTAGATAAACAGCAGGCTTAATCCCATCCAACCTTTTTTTAGGTTTTTTTGATTATGCTACTTAGTCATCTTATTAAGTTTAATACGGTTTATTTTGATTCAGTCTCACAGAGTAAAACAGCTGTGCTTCACAAGATTTCTCAATTGCTGAGTCAGCAACATTCCGAACTGGATTATCAGGAACTATTTGATGCTTACTGGAAAAGAGAATGTCTGGGAAGCACGGCAATTGGCCAAGGAATTACTATTCCTCATATACGCTCTGCAAAGCTTGCAAAACCTTCTGCTGCTGTGGTTAAACTGTTAAACCCTGTGGATTTTGGTGCGGTAGACAAGCAGCCTGTAGATCTTATAATTGGCATCGTTGTACCCCTGACCCAAGTTAATGAACATTTAAACATACTGGCTACCATTGTAAATCGCTTTAGTCAGCCTTTATTTAGGGATGCTTGCCGACGAGTTTCTGATAAAGAGTCACTTTATAGCTTATTGATTAATGAAGAATGGGAAAAAGAATTTGCCTGAAATCTCAGCTCTCAAGAGATACAAAGATTGTAGACAATTGCGACACATGCTAAATTGCGGATGCCATGATAAAAACTAAAATTAAAATAATTAATAAACTAGGTTTGCACGCTCGAGCTTCTGCGAAATTTGTCTCTACTGTCTCGAGATTTCAAAGCCAAATTGATGTTACCAAAGACAACCAAACTGTGAATGGAAAAAGCATTATGGGTGTAATGATGCTCGCCGCCAATAAAGGCAGCGACTTGACCCTCCAAATCGAGGGTCCTGATGAAGTCGAATTGGAAACGGCCATCGTGACACTGATTAATAATCTTTTTGGCGAAGCTGAATAAAGTCATCAATCGAACTAAAATCAGTTAGAAAGAAAGAGAGCTTCTCCAGCAGGATCAGGTGTATCGTTAGAACATTTGATGAAATTGCTGGCAAACATTCCAACGCCAACCAAAAGTGCAGCTACTCCTATGCATCCAACAATAACCCCTGCAGCACCACAAGTAGTTACGTTTAACACTGCAAAGCCTAAAAACACTGCAGTAGCGCCAATAGCCAATACAAATCCATTTAAAACATGCCAACGCAGGTAGGAGTCATCTTCACTGGCTGGTTGTTGAATGTCGGTTTCTTCCAGTATTGTTTCGATAGCTTTAGACACTTTTATTAATTTATTAGTTTCTAATAGACCTTTCAGTAAACGTCTATTCTCAACTGAAAAAGATACGGCGGATTCAAAATCTAAAATAATTTCTCGATTATTTTTTGCCAAAATGTCACAAAGCAATTTAAATTTAGGACTACTAATCTTGGAATGCCAAATTGACAATGTTTTTAAGTTATTATTTTTTTCTATGAGATAAGCCAAGTTTTCAAAGGCAATATACATTTCCTCAGAAGTATAATTACGAACTATCAGGTGTTCTATATTAGGGCAGGATTCTAATCCCTTCAGTAATACAGCTAATCCAACGCCGCAATCTTGATTAGGTTCGAATGAAAAATTGCTTCCCTTTATTTCAACTGTCTTCAGGTTTGAACAAGCGCTTAATGCGAAAAGTAAATCAACTTCATCAACTTTTTTGCTATAACTCACATAATGAAAATAAATCCTTTCCAAGCTGTTAGACTCAAGTGCCTTACAAAGATCTGCCCATTGTTCTTTAGTAGTATCAGAAGAGTAAATATGGGCATTGCCGTTGTGAATAGTTAGCATGTGTACCTCGGGATTAAGACGCGGAAATAAGCGCACTATACAGACAATAAGTGCATTATACAAGCAAAATGGATATTGACTAAATGGTCTTCTACCTTACAAGTACGAAGACCATTGAAAAACCCTAGAGGCGTTGCTTACGCAGACGGTGCAAAGTGTACAAGGCTTGGAGAGGTCCGGATAAAGCATAGAGCACAAAGCCTGTAAACAAAACTACGGAAGGGTTTGCAGCGATTGCAACAAAGAGGATAACCATCAACAACAAATATAGAAAAGGCACCTTGCCTTTAAAATCAATTTCCTTAAAGCTGTGATAGCGTATATTGCTGACCATCAACACAGCGACTACAACGGCAATGATCGCTGAAATAATAATAATCGCAAAATTTCCAAGTTGATTTTGATAACAAAACCAAGCGAAGGAAGAGGGTATGGCCGCGGCGGGAGGGCATGCAAGTCCCTGGTAATAACGGTTGTCTACGATTTCAATATTGGTATTAAAGCGAGCAAGCCGTAATGCAACCGCAGCGGTATACATAAAAGCTACAAGCCAGCCAAATTTGCCTAAATGCTGGAGACTCCAACTATAAAGCAATAAAGCCGGGGCGACGCCAAAGGTAACCATATCTGACAAGCTGTCATATTCACCGCCGAAAGCGGTCTGCGTGTTTGTTAATCGCGCTATACGTCCGTCTAAACCATCGGCAATCATTCCAATAAAAATAGCGATAGCCGCAATTTCAAATTGAGCCTTCATAGAGGCAACAATGGAATAAAAAGCAGCAAATAAACTGGCTGTTGTAAACAGATTTGGTAATAAATAAATACCAGAATGACTCTCTTTTTGACTCACGACACTCGTCCATCTTAAAATTAAATCGTTCACATGCTAACATAATAGGCACCCAAGCCGCTATCACTTCAATATATTGGCAGAATGATGCTATAATAATCATACTGTTTTTTATCTGAATTCCGCATGACTGACCCCAAGAACAAAAAAATTGTTATTGAAGGCATTACTTCTCAAGGCAAGGCTTTTCGGCCTAGTGACTGGGCAGAACGTATGAGCGGGACACTGGCAAGTTTTAAAAACAGACGCATTCATTACTCCCCTCTTTTACAACCCAGCGTTAACAGAGAGGGTTACAAATGTGTATTACTCGATCCCAAACTTAAAGAATCAAGTCCACAGGTTTATCAGTCCATCCTTGATTTTGCTAAAGCAAATAATCTGAAAATTTGTGGTGAAGAGGAATAGTCCTGAAACTCAGTTTAAATGAGCATCTCCGCGGATATACCCTCTGATTAGTCTTATCTTTTTGGCAGATAGGAGGTATAAATCCGATCCGTTCGCGGTGAGGAGAAGCAAGCAAACTTCTTGAATGATAAAGATCGAAGCGGACGGTTCGAGACGTCGCTACTCGCTCCTCCTCACCGCGAACGGACTTGGTAAGAGAATTCATTTCTCTTTCTTACAGAACTCACGTTAAATGAAGGCCCTGAAAAACTCAAGATCCTCCATCAAAGTAAGTTCTAGAACTGACGTATCCCCACGAAATTTGAATAACCCATTTATTAAAATGATATTGCACTAATTTAATTCTTTAGACAATCAACCCCCTCTCCCCTGAGGGATCCCCTCATAATTTTATACAATAAAATTATGATAATAAAAGAACAGGTAATAGAATATTTG
>JACCSX010000139.1 GCA_013812775.1 Tatlockia sp.
ACCCTCTCTGTGGGACCGGGCACATAGGTAACACTTTAGACCGGGCACATGGGTAACACTCCTGTTATAAAATTACCCATTTAACGCCCTAACTTTAAGTAATTTTTCATTAAATACTCCAATACTCAATTGTGAAAATTGGATTTTCCACTCTAAGTCACTAATGGGAATTAAGCCAATTCGTTCGCCAGTTAATGTTTCAGAAACAAAAATCTCCTCTCCTCTCCATTTCATAGTACCGTTTGTCCTGATTTTACGAGTAATTATATTGGCATCATATTCTATTTGCGGGATTTTTTCTGGATAAACCCTTGAAGATTGAGTAAAGAGCCATGCTGGTCTTTTATTATTTATTCCTTCATGAGGACGATGATGATTAAATTCATCTTGAAAGGCATCTAAGGCACTTTGCTGTAATAACATGGTTTTCTTGGGTGGCGTTGCTACTTCCTGTTTCATCGTTAAATGCATTCGCTCATGACGCCCATTTTCCTGAGGGCAGCCCGGTTTTATTCGCTCAGGTATGATGCCTAATTTTATCCACCACACCGCTAATCTAGATAAGCCTGCCAAGCCACGCGTTGAGAAAGGAGAACCATTATCACTTTTTATAGCTTTCGGTAAGCCGTGCTCTCTAAATAGTCGTATTAAGGTTTTTCTCACATCCAAGCCTGAGATGGCTTCAAACGCATCACAGGCTAATAAGTATCTACTATAATTATCTGTCAGAGTTAAAGGATAACAGTATTGCCCATTGCCAAGCATAAACTGACCTTTGTAATCAATGCTCCAGACATCATTTGAGGCGGCACAACGTTCAAAAGGTTGGGTATAAGGCGGGGTCCGTATTCGTTTTTTCCTCGGCTTTACTAGGCCATGTCGCTTTAGTAGATCGCCTGCCGTGCTGGAGGCTGGCCATTCAAGATGGCTATATTCTTGTTTTAACCATTTAATTAGTTTGTAAGGTCCCCAATGAGAGCGCTCTCTTTTAGCGTCTAATATCAGACACTCTATTTCCTCTGACAATTGGTTTGGATGGTGAAGGCGAGCTCGTGATTGATTCTCAAGTCCCTCAAAACCTTCTCCTTTATAACGATTAACCCATTTATAACCCGTTTTTCGACTTATCTGAAAATCTTTACATAATTCACTAAAGGGTAATGTATTAGTTTCATAAGCCAAAATAAATTTAATTCGTTCTTTCATAGGACAGGTCTCACTCCAACTCATACCAAACTCCTTTCGTTATTTGGTATAGATTAACGTGTTACCTATGTGCCCGGTTTAATTTGTAACCTATGTACCCGGTTTGGACCCTCCCCCACCCTCTCCCGCGAGGAACGGCAGTTTCCTTACAAGAATTTCTTTCGCGGGCGAGGGGTCTGATTGTGCTAATTGATTAGATAAGCCCAATATCTTAGTATTTTTTATTGAAATGGCTGTTCAAATTTCGTGGGGATACGTCAGTTCACGGCCCCTGATTCCAGACCCCAGTGGTTCTTGGGTCTATAATTTCAACATAAGCCTTTGCGGACAATTGAATGACTACAGTGAGTGAATGGTGGATGTGGTTAGCATTTTTGGTCTTTATAGCCCTTATGCTTGCTATCGATCTATTCCTTTTAGGCGGCCGAAAAGCGCATCGAGTTTCCACAAAAGAAGCTCTGTCCTGGACTTTAGTCTGGTTCCTGTTAACTCTCCTTTTTAACCTGCTTTTTTGGTGGTATCTCCTTCATGCATCCGGCTTGCAAATTGCTAATGAAAAAGCCCTGGAATTTTTCACTGGTTATCTAATTGAAAAATCCTTATCGATTGATAATATTTTTGTTTTCCTCATGATCTTTAGTTATTTTTCAATCCCTGCAGAATACCAGCATCGTGTTCTTATTTATGGGGTGCTAGGTGCTATTGTAATGCGCTTAATTATTATCCTGATGGGTATCTGGATAGTGAATCAATTTCACTGGGTTCTATATCTTTTTGGAGTTTTTATGCTTATTACTGGTTTTAAGATGCTTATCTTTGCTGAAAAAGAACAAAATCTCGCAAAAAATCCAGTGCTTCATTGGATGCGTAAACACCTTCGAATTAGCGATACATTACATGAGGAACGATTTTTTATTTTCCATAAGCAATTACTCTATGCAACTCCACTCTTGCTTGTCTTAATTCTTGTAGAAGTCAGTGACCTTATTTTTGCTGTTGATAGCATCCCAGCTATTTTTGCTGTAACGAATGATCCCTTTATTATTTTTACTTCCAATATTTTCGCAATACTTGGATTGCGCGCCCTGTATTTTTTATTTGTTAATATGCATAATCGCTTTCATCTACTTAAATATGGTCTGGGCTTAATTTTGATTTTTGTGGGCATAAAAATGCTCATAGCCCCCTGGTTTAAAATTCCAATTTTCATTGCCTTAGGCGTTGTGGTGCTTGCTTTGATTATTTGCATCGGACTAAGCATTTATAAAACATCCTCTTTAGTAAAGAAAAAATAATTAGATATCTACTCGGTTTTTTTTGAATTCTGGCTCATCTTCATCATTCAGCGAGTGGTTTTTGTCCGGGTGGTAAAAAAACCGATCCCTTTTCTTACCAGGAGTGCATTTTTCTTCTACTGAGAATTCAGAGTTATCACTAAATTGGCTAGACCCTTCTTCACCTCTGGAGCACTCGTCGTCAGAATCATCGTAAGTAAATATAAGACCTCTTTCTTTACATAAGCTCATATCATCTTTATTTAATTCAGCACCGACCAGAATAGCGCATTGATTATCGATTAAATTAACGGTGCAGTAACCCTTACACCCTTCAGGTGAAGGAAGTAAATGGATATTAATATTTGCAAAAAGATTAGCTTCTTTCTCATCCCAATAAGTCATGATTAATTTTAATACCAGCGAAAAGGTCAGTAAATTACCACCAGTAATAACTAATCTAAGCTGATTAACATAGCCTTTTGATTTCATTTCCTTAGTTAATTCATGGATCGTAGAAAACAGAATTTTTTCTTTAAAGTGATCAGGGATATGGTGATGGGCTAAACAAGCTGTTTTGTTGCTATTGTTTTCAGCTAATACTATAAAGGCAAGGCCTCAATCTGTTAATTATCACTGTTCCATTATCCTCAATAAAAGCTTTATCCGAGGGATCTGACAAAAATACCACCTCATCTTCCTCATCTTCCTCTGGGCCTTTATGCAAATTTTTAATAAGAAATGTATCTCTAAAATTAGCGCCAGATAGATCAATTTCTGTTTTATAAGTCTCATAAAATGTAATAAATAAATCGCAGGATAATTTTAACTCTTGAATTTCATTAGAGAAACTTACAAAGGGCTGCGCGTCCTGAATAAATTTTTCTAAACTCTCTTCCAGCGATTCCTCGGGATTTTCCTTACAATAAGCAAACACATTACCAATGCTCTCATCGACCTGCTCTTCAATTCTCGAATAACCAAACAAGGTAGCCAATAAAATTGATTTAATGGAATTTTTTTCAAATCGCTTAAACTCTTTTTCCGTCATATAAGTCAGAGCAATAGATAGTAGCTTTGATGTCAGATAAGCATCATGAAAACCATCAGAAGCAAAATCAGGTAATTTTTCGATTTCAGAAGCAGCTAGTTCAGCATTTTTAGAACCCAGATATCGTAATATCTGTATAAATCGAGTTTTAAAGTGGAGTATTTTATCCAGGTTACCTTTAGTCATAATCTATCTATTTTATGCATATAAGTTGAAAAGGCAGGATCATACCCCTATTTTGAATTTACTCAAATATTTTAGGTTATTCGTTTGAAATAGAGAGCCAAGCTAAGATTCCTCAGCTTGGCTCTTGATAATTAACTACAATTTCCATTAATCACGCAGTTTTTCAATGATTTAGCAAAATTGTAATTATTGTTTTCGTCGTAGGTAATTTCCCACTCAAATACACCACCTATGCCCGGATAGGCCTTAGGAGGAAGGTAAGTGCCACAACCTGTAACGCCTGTACGTAAGCATTGAATAGCCCGTTTTATTGTGCTAATCACTGCCGCTGGCGCACCATCGCTATTCCCTGAGGCATTAGGAGCCGGATAACCTAAAACGACCTGTTCTGGCGTTAGATAGCTAATGTAGGGTTGAAATCCAGTGAGTTGGCCGCTATTTGTTTTTGCTGGCCAGTTTGCTAATAAATCAGTGGCAAAGGCGACAGAAGCATCTGGATTATTAGTTACATTAGAATCATAACAAACCTGGTCAATCCCGAAAGCACAACCAGAGTTATAAACTTGAATACCTACCCAGGCAAGGGATTGATGGGTTTGCATGATTAGCGAAGCATAATTACCCCAGATTTCATCAAAGCCTTTAGTTGCAGCCACATTAGCAATTTGTGGGGCCAAGGTTAGGAGCAAATCAGGATGCTTGCTATGCATGGTATTAATTATGTTAGCAAGTACAGCAATATCACCTGTTGGATTAACAAAAGTACCGCTACCCTTCAAACCATGCTCTATATCAATATCAAAACCATCAAAGTTATATTGGCTTATAAAACTTTCCAGTGAAGTAATAAAGGTTTGCTCAAATACAGCAGGAGAAGAGGCTAAAGCTAAAGCTTGATGAAAATCTACCGTGGTATTCGGTATCGAACTAAGAGCTCCCCCTAAGGATAAGATAACTTTAATACCCGCATTTTGCAGTGATTTAATATAGCTTGCAGTAACTGTATCAAAGGCTGAAACAATTTGGCCGGGTGATGAGGTACTAAACACACCGAATGCAACCATCACATGCGTATAGCCTGCACTCGCAATTGCTGTAGCCGGAGGCGGTGTTTTCCAACCTGGCATGTAAGCAATTATCCGAGCGCTACCGCTGCTGGTATTTTGGCTATAGGTAATTGATTCAATACTGTTGGCAGTAGCAGTTAAAGGCTGTGGGGAATAACTAACCTTATAGCCATTAATATCCTCAGCGCTTACTGTATATATTGCGCCATCAGTTAATCGCACAACAGCGCTGCCAGTTCCGCTGGTCAAGGTTATTTTTTGCACCACTGGAGCAAGATTACCTGTTGGTGTAAAGGTAACATTGACTGAAGCCGCCGATGTTGGAGCGCCAGATATATTCACACTTACGTTATCCTGTACTACTTGCTTACAGGTATAAGTTAGATTTACGGTTGCTGCAGTTGCTGCTGCAGTTGCGCTGGTTGGATTGAAGGTAGGCACACAGTTATATCCATTAAAAGTTATGGCCGGCGTAGAAAAATTATAGCTAACGCTATTCGCTAAACTACTAACTACAGTAGAAGAGCCCCAGGGCACCGTTGCAAGGGTTGAACTGCCGGTATCTGTCCTTTTTAAAGTAACTGATGGCAGTTTGCTATAGCCAGACAGTTCACTGGGCAAGGTTTGTAGTGAAATTTTAATCGCAGCACTAACTTGGGTTGCCTTATAAGTGATAACAGAAGAAATAGTTGTGCCACTCGTTACTGCCACAGAGGCAGGATTGGCGCTACCAACATAGACATTCCCTGTACTATCACTGATAGTTAAAGGTGAAACAGAATAACTACCCGCAGCCAAACCTGAAACTAGCTGATGACCAGCCCAAGGCACTTGTACCTGACTGACTTTCTGATTATTTAAGCTAATATCTACTAAAGCATAATTTTGTGTAACTGATGAAGGTTTAGCCGTTGAATTGCTTATATCAATACTGCCAGTAGCAGGAGCAGAATTTAAATACACCAAAGTCGATCCAGCAAGATAATCCGCTTTTTGTGCTCCATAGGAAATAGTGAAGGATTGACCATCAGGCAGTATTGACTTTGAAGCGTCCTCATTAAATTGAAGCGCCAAAGAAGCTAAATAATTTCCATCAGTTTGGAGTTGTGAAATTATTTGTAAATTATTAGTTGGATAAGTTAAGACTGGTGAAAAAGTACCCCAAAAATTAGTATTAAGATCGCTTTTATTCAAGAACGTAATTGCCGAATTTTGAAAATCGACTGGCTGTTTACAATTATTGGTTATTTTTAAAACTATATTTTGCCAATATTGATTTCCACTAGCGGAAAAACTGGACGAAATACAAGTTGTAGGCTGAGGAGCAACTATGGGCGTTTGTGCAAAACAATCAATAGCTGCAAGGGATAACCCCAAAGTGAGTAAGAGTTGTTTCATAAATGTCCTTATTTAATCAATTTCGCAAATCAATATAACGCTTTAGATTGTTAAATGTCCACTTTTAATAAAAAAAGTAGCCTTGAATGAGACAAGTTAGTTAGACCTTTCTTTCGATTTCAGTCGCTAAGTTTTTTTGATATCCAATAATGTCATTACTGACTAAGCCATGGACAAACATTTTTCTTCCCCATATTCTTTGGGCAAATATTTTAAAATACTGATTAATGAGATCAGAGCACAAAAGATAACATAGTAGGCAATCATCAAATTGTTATAACGATTAATCAACCATGTATTAATTAACGGGGAGAAACCACCAACTATAGCCATAGAGATATTGTAACCCATAGAAATTCCAGTATACCGCCCTTTTCCAGGAAACATTTCCGCCAAAACCACAGGGGTAACTGCCTGTTCGGCGCTGTAAAAAATCATTAAGGGCAATAGCACCCACCAATTCTGATTTTCCTGTAAAAACCAAAAACTAGGCATTGCAAAAACAAGATAGCCAAAAACAGAAAACAGCAATACAATTTTTCTACCGAATCTATCCGATAGATAGGCAAAAATCGGCACAAACATTAAGGATAAAATAATAAAAAAAGTTTGCATTTCAAAGGATTTATTAAGTGGCATCTTTAGAAATTCGTGCAGATAGGTTGATAGAAAACCCATTAACGTATAACTGCCGCAGGCTGAGATAAATAACAATAAAATAATATGAAAAATTCGTTGATATTGCCGCGTTATCACATGTTTAATTGGAAAATAGTGTTCATTGATATTAAGTTGTAATTGCAAAAAAATATCAGATTCCGATAGATCGCGCCGAAGCCATAAACCAATAATGCCAAGCAGACCGCCGGAAATAAATAATAGTCTCCAACCGTAAGAATATAAAACCTCGTCTCCAAAAAAATTGGTGAAAATTGTACAGGCAATAATAGCAGTAAGAACCCCAATATTTGAACCATTATTAGTCATAGAGCTGATTAAAGCGCGATGTTTAGTATTTGCTGACTCAGAAAGATAGATCATAGAACCTGCAAATTCACCACCAATACAAAATCCCTGCAACAAGCGGCAAATTATTAATAAGAACGGTGCTATTAACCCTAGCTGCTGATAAGTTGGTAAGCATCCGGTTAATACTGAGGAAATTGACATTAATAAAATGGTTATTTTAAGCGTTTTTGCACGACCGAACCGGTCGCCAAAATGTCCTAAAATTATGGAACCCAAAGGACGCACAACGAAACCTGCTGCAAAAACAAGCATGGTAGCTAGTAAACTGGTAATGGCATTTTGATCAGGAAAGAAAAGTTTAGCGATAACGGGCGACAGATAGGCAAATAGGCTAAATTCATACCATTCAAGCACATTTCCTATTATACAAGCGACAATATTACGGTATTTACTCATAGGAATTATTTAGGTCAGCAGCTAAACCAGCCCAGAATGGAACCCTATTATTTCCAGAAAATCAAGGCATATATAAATAAATAAAAATTTTTAAAATCCAGGCTGTTTTTTCATTTTTTCTTTGTTATGATAACCGGGTTAACGTCTTAAGATCTTCTAGATGCACCTGTGGATATCTTTTCTAGGACTTCCTATTATTTTAAATCTTTTTAGTCTCTCACTTTTCCCCAATCCTTATCATTACTGGATCTCAGACCTTTGGTCTATTTTTTTTCACTCTAATTTTATCCACAAAATCTGTGGATAATCCTGTGCACAGTATCTAAATCACCATAAAAATAAAGCCTAAACTATGATTGCACTAGAACTCACCAATCCAAAAAAAAAATTCAGTAATGAGGGTAACTTTCTGCGATCAATGAACTTATTTCCAAAGGATTAGGCTTTCTTTCTCCAAAATAAATAAAAATTAATTTTTCTGTAATGATTGGAACCTCCGCCTCAGGATTGGGTTCATAAAGTAAACGAACAGGATGGGTTTGATCAACATTCACCCAATAACCTGCAAGGCCAAATTTATGGCCTGACTGAACCTGAACTCCTTTATTAGGGCTTTCATCCATCTAAACTCTCCTAATATAAGTGTAGCGTTAAGACAAAGAGATGTGATGACCGCTTTTGTTTGGAAATCCTATTAGAGTCTGCTAACATTTCGCTTTTTCAGTCAGCCGCAGGCAATAATGCAAGCTAAGAATGCCTATATAAAAGAAATAGTTGGATGGACACTCTATGATTTTGCAAGCTCGCCATACTTTGTCGTTATCCTGACCTTTGTTTTTGCCGCCTATTTTTCCAAATCCATTGCGCCAAATATCATTGAGGGAACGGCCTTGTGGGGATATACCAGTTCTGCCTCTGCCTTCCTCATAGCTATTGTAAGCCCAGTCCTTGGAGCTATAGCTGATTATGGCGGTCATCATAAACGTTGGCTCTTTGGCTTTACCTATCTTGGTGTTATAGCTACAAGCTGTTTATGGTTTGCCTATCCAGGCGAAAGCTCAATCTTATTTACCTTGATTTGCATTTTAATTTCTAATTTTGCTTTGGAAGTAGCTACTGTCTTTTATAATGCATTCCTACCTAAAATTGCCCCAGCAAATTACCTTGGACGTATCTCGGGTTGGGCGTGGAGTTTCGGTTACCTGGGTGGAATATTATGTTTAATTATCTCACTTTACGTTTTTATTGAGGGTGATCTGGGTCTTTGGTTAGGAAAGGAAAATCTTGCCAATGTTCGCGCTGTAGCTCTCCTGGTTGCAGTATGGCTGTTTGTATTTAGCCTACCCCTTTTACTCGCTCCATCCACTGAAATAAAACCACTTGCTACTCATGCGGCTGTAAAAAAGGGAATTTATGAGTTAATTCAAACCATAAAAAACATTCCTCAGCAAAAAAATCTTCTTTTATTTTTAATTGCCCGCACCATTTACATGGATGGTTTAAATACTTTATTTGCTTTAGGAGGCATTTTTGCAGCCGGGACCTTTAATTTAACAGTGACCGATGTAGTACTTTTTGGAATCATAATTAACATTACGGCAGGAATCGGAGCAGCGTTATTTGCCTGGTGTGATGATTGGATTGGCTCCAAAAAAACAATAGAAATTTCTTTGGGATGCTTACTCATTACCTATTGTTTTTTACTTGGAGTGCATTCTGTCAGCTTATTCTGGCTCTTTGCTCCAATTCTTGGTCTTTTTGTCGGGCCTGTTCAATCAGCCAGCCGAACTTTTCTCGCACGCCTGGCAAAGCCTGAAGAAATTACTCGCATGTATGGAATTTATTCCCTAACCGGCAAAATCACCAGTTTTTTAGGTCCTTTATTAGTTGGAATATTTACAACTTTATTTCATAGCCAACGTATAGGAATGGCAGTTTTAATTCCTTTTTTTGTTATAGGTGCTGGAATACTTATGTTAGTAGAAGAAAAAGCCTAGAATTAAACACAACTCATTGATTTAAAAGGAAATAAAATATAGATGATTGCAATATTGTATAACAAATTCTTTTATGGCAACATCGGGCGATCACTCACATAAAGGTTTTTATATGTACAAACAATTCTTATCTTTTGCCTTGTTAGCAGTATCGCCTTATATCCTTGCATCTAACTCGGTTGATTTATACAAAGCTCCCCTCACTAGCCTGTCCAAATTTAAGCTGATCGATAATTTACAAAACTCAGCGACCTTAAAAGCTGGTTCCAAGGTTGAAAATAATGCCTTAAAAGCGCTTAATCAAACAAAGGATGGCCCTAACAGGGTAATACGATATCAACAGCTTTATAAAGGTATACCCATTGTTGGTGCGCAAGTTATGATAGTAAAAAACTCAAACACCAGCCTAAAATCCACTAACTCTCAGGTCAATGGTCATTTAGTTGAGGAACTACAATTAAACGTGGAGCCTGCAATTTCTAGCCAGGAGGCATTGGCTTTAGCAAAAAAATCTTATTTTATACAAAATGCAAACGCCACTACCAGCGCAGAGACTAGTCAATTACAAATCAGACCTGATATGAATGATGACCTCAGTCTAACGTACCTGGTTTCCTTTAAGAGTTCAAAAGAAAACGGTCAACCAGTCTGGCCTTTCTTTGTTATTGACGCGAATACTGGCAGCATAACTAAACAATGGAATAACGTTAAAACCTATCTCGATAGTGGCCCTGGCGGTAATGAAAAAGTACACGAATATTGGTATGGTAAAGATGATTTACCAGCCTTAGACGTCTTACAGAATGGTTCTAAATGCGTGATGGAAAGTCCGGTAGTAAAGCTAGTCAATTTAAAATCAAAATGGGATTGGGAGAATAAAATTACCGATCCATTTCAATATACCTGTAACCAAAATGTTGAAGAAAAAGTAAATGGTGCCTTCTCTCCCACTAACGATGCCTACTACTTTGGTCATACAATCGTAGACATGTATAAAGTCTGGTACAAATTAAATGCGCTGCAACACAACGATGGCAGTC
The DNA here is from genome assembly GCA_013812775.1 of Tatlockia sp. Classification (GTDB taxonomy): domain Bacteria; phylum Pseudomonadota; class Gammaproteobacteria; order Legionellales; family Legionellaceae; genus Tatlockia. The sequence continues at coordinate 10,645 of JACCSX010000139.1, forward strand.
CAATGAAACTTATCATGCGCGTCCATTTTGGCCATCTCTTTGACAACGCCTTTTGGGATGGCCACAGCATGTCCTTTGGTGATGGCGATGAATTGTTTCCACTTATCTCCCTGGACATTACTGGACATGAAGTAACCCACGGTTTCACCGAGCATCATTCAGATCTTGAGTATCATGATGAGTCCGGTTCAATCAACGAATCCATGTCAGACATGGCAGGTCAAACAGCTCGAGCCTATCTGTTAGAAACAAATCCTGCTCTTTACAATAAAGCTCACCTTGTGCCCAATAAAATCACTTGGGGAGTTGGTGAAACGGTTATGCGAGACCAATTCGGCACAGCACTGCGTTATATGGATCAGCCTTCTACAGACGGGGATTCAGCGGACTGTTTTGATAAAACCCTGGCAGGACGCTATGGCGCAACTTGTGCTATCACTTTCAAGCAACTAATTGCCAGGGCGAATCGTATAAAAGACCTTGATGACAGACAAAGTTATATTGTTCACATGGCCAGCGGGATATTCAACAAAGCCTTTTATCTCCTTTCCCAAAAAATTGGAATTAAACAAGCTTTTCACGCAATGGCCCTTGCCAATATAAAATATTGGGCACCCACAACCGGGTTTAAAGCAGGTGCCTGTGGTGTTCTTTATGCAGCAAAAGATCTAAATATAGATTCTCAGCTCGTTAAAACTGCTTTTGGACAAGTTGGTATTGATAC
>JACCSX010000161.1 GCA_013812775.1 Tatlockia sp.
TTGACTCGTATCTTAGAGCGAGTAGCCCCTTAAGGCACTTAATTTCAGGAAAAAATTATGGGAATTTTAGATAGAACCTTAACTTTTTTATTTATTAATACTAAAGCTAAAGCGAGACTTTTTCATCCACCTCGGGGGGAAGAAGAACATGTTCTGCAAATAAATAACGCAAAACTAATTTATGATAAACAAATTAAACGCTACTTTTTAGGTCTTGGGTTTTCTCTTTCATTTATACCAGGGACAGAGGCTTTTATTGCACGAAAGGAACTGTACACAAGCTTGATAACCCATCCTGTAACCTCAGCATATGAGTTTGTAGATCCCATTCTAGGACCACTATTTAGAGAAAGAAAAGATAAGGATTCAAATCTCAAAGGATTGTTAAATTTAGAATTTGATTTTGATTTTAATGAATCATTTTTTAAATTAATTCATGGAACAGGCGCTAAATTCTGGGTGCTGCATCCCTTCAATATTTTTCGATATTTAGCAGCAATCCTTGGATATATGATGATTTTGTTAGATAAATATGCGTTTGATTCGTCTATCAGTCAGTTAACCCTTAATTTTATTAGAATTATGTTTTACATTAATTATTTTTTTCTGATTGCAGTAGTTTTTTTATTGGTTTTGCCTACAGAATTTATATTGAACGTAATTGATACCTTAATTTTTGATCCTCTTCGCTTTGTAGTTGAAGAAATTAAGCAATCTTATGATTATTACGATAAAGAATTCCTTTATGTACCTTCCGAAGAACATAATAAAGTAAAAATGATTTACGATGCCTTAAATCTCTCGGCTGAAGAAAATTCAAATTCACCAAATATTATTCCTGCAAATCTTTATACTTTAGAAATAACAAGCCCAGAAAAAAAGAATCAATACACGACCTGTGCAAATGGTTTGTTTTTCAAAACATACAAAAATGAGCCCATGTTTTTGAAAAAAGATTACAAAGCTATTGCTGCTGCACATCGTACATTTGAAAATCTGGAACGGTTTTATTTTTTTAATAAATCAATTGATGCTCTGCCTAATGATATGGTGAAATTAATTGCAGCAACATCGCTTGAAAATGAAATAACTGAAGAGGGAGCGAGCATACAATTTGTCTAATGCGACCTTTTAAAGCCAATCAAATTTTTTACATCTATAAACAATCTGTATATAATATATGCATGAAATTTCTATTGGCGCGCTATGTTTACCCAATTAAATGATCTTAAGCCTTTGATTATTCAACAATTCAATCAAGGGGTAAGGTTAATCAGTCTTGAACAAGTGAATCCTTTGAAAAGGCAGATCGCATTATCGGATATGTTAAAAATGCCTTTTCATGTTTATTTTGTCGATAGAGAAAGCGCCACCCGGCTTCTTAATCCAGCCTCTTTGAATAGTTTTAATATTAGTTCTCTCAAAGACGCGCAGGGCCTAACGGCCTGGGATGTAGCCAAAAAAGAATCTGCAGCTAAAGCTATTTATCATGATAGCCTCGTATTTCAGTCACGAAAATCATTGATTAAAGATGAACTCTATTCCTCTTTAAACGGTCTTGAAATGCCTCTGCTCACTTTTAAATACCCTTGGTTTGATAATAACAGGCAATTAATCGGTATCTTTGGTTTTTCCATTGCATTAGATAATCAAAATGGCCTGTCATTGGCTAATTCGATGAGCTTACTTACTCAAACCGGATTATTGCAGCCTGAGTCTCTACAACTTGCCTTACCTGGCATTAGCTGCGGGGAGGTTTATTTTACTGAGCGAGAAAAAGCTATTCTAATAAAACTGATACGTGGAAAAACTGCACGAGCTATCGCCTCAGAGCTCAATCGTTCACAGCGTACAGTTGAAAGTCATATTGAGAACATGAAAAATAAAACCAATTCAAGCTCTAAATACGAGTTAATTGAAAAATTAATGGATCAATTGAAATTCAGGTAAATTTTTCTAAATTGTCGCCACACCGTCCCCTCTTTGCCCCTAAATTAAAGTTTGAAATAAATATCCGTATTTTCTACGGATAGACAGGGCTTCAGGGAAAAAATATACTGCCTCACTGTTTTAAATAACTACTGATTATTTAAATTTACAGCAAATATTATTTTTATTACGTTTTATAAAGGAATAAGAAATCACCTATTCTATGAGAGCTGTATATGCAAAGCAGAACTAGAAAAAGACGCAATTGATAAAGAAAATTTCATAAAATTACAGACCAAAAATTAATCAGCTTTTGACGGATGGCATGCCCTGCACAGGAATCATAAAAATGGGTTATTCAAATATAAGCTGAGTTACCAGCCCACATTTCTGAGGACTTAGTTCTATGGGCCTTTAGACGTTACCTGTGGAGGGTATAATAATGTATCAACGTCATGAAACAGAAAGTAGCTTGAGTTTAGATCGATGGCGTTTAATTGAATTGGGTGTGCCAGATTTTTTACTTAAACCCGGGGAGTTTAACTTTAGCCTGCTTTTAGAGAGGCTTTTTGTACCATTGAGAGATAATGTAGAGTCCTTTAAAATCACGCATAAATGGCAATTAGAAGCGCTTAGCGGAGACCCTCGTTATTATCATCTTATAAAAGAGCGAAAAAATTTTAAAGACACGCTGGGGCTTTCGCCTTTTCACTATACTGCCTGGTCAGGGAATATAGAAGCATTGGACTGGATATATAGATATTTTCCAGACTATTTAGTTACAAATGATTTTTACGGGAAAACCCCCCTTGATTATGCTGCCAACTCTGGCAATATTAGAGTTCTAGATTGGATTAATACGAAATTTCCTAAATTTTTTTTAGAATTTACTAAAGAAGTGGCTTCCATGCTAAATTGTTTGGCCAGGTCTGGAAGTATAGAAGCCCTAAATTGGGTTTATCATCATTTCCCACAATATCTTTTTCTAAGAGGCTTTCATGGAATTACAGCTCTACATTACGTGGCTTTGTCTAACCCTCAAGCACTAAATCATGCCCTGTCTCTAAGCCAAAATCCTTCTTCATGGGAACTAATAGGCGGATTTAAAGCCACAGCCCTGGAAGCTACTACAAACAATCTTGTAAAAGCTTTAGAAACCAATTACACGCTTACCGCTATTAAGTTTAATAGTTTTTCCCTGAGTGAAGACTCTGAACTATTTATCACATCCTGCCTTTCGCGAAATATTCAAATCAAAAATACTACAATGCGTTTTATGGTTTTTTTACAGGGCCTAACCCAAATCACTTCTGAAGTATCCACAATAAATTTTGGCGGTTTTGAATTATGCTTGCATATTTTGAGTCATTTATTACCAAAAAATACTGATTTAATACGAGTGTTTAATAATGCTTTTAAAAGTTCAGATAAGAAACATCGGGCTTTAGCTCTTATTGATAAGGTTATAGAAAACCTGCAAACAAATCTTCCTATTTTTGGAATACCATCAAACTGGGTTCTTGATAGTGGGCAAGATAAAATAACCTCATTAAAAAAACTTAAACAAATAATTGAGGTCGAAAACACCTGTTTGAAAAGCAAAGTTTTGACTTGGCAAAATGAGAGTAAAGAAATATTGTCCAAACAGCGCATTGGTTACCTGGGCTTTTTTAATTCTTCAACAACAAGCCAAGATAAAATTGAGCGTGTGACAACGCTTTTACTGTAGATCTTACAGAATATAACCTGGTCAAATTGAAGAATTTAACATATATTGAAAACAGCAAATGAGAGTATTCATTTAACTGTGTCAGCGGCTGATTTACCTCAACTCTAAATCCAATCTTCCATCAAAGAATATTTGGAGTTGCGAAGCGATAAGTGCCCAATTATGCATAGGTTGATTCCATTTTT
>JACCSX010000166.1 GCA_013812775.1 Tatlockia sp.
GCTCTAACAACAGAATGGCAGTCAGTTGGTTCTAATGGCGACTGGACAGTGAGTTATACCCAGGGTATTAAAGAACCAATTCCCGGCTTTTATTCCCTAAAAAGCGGTATTCTTTACAGCACAGATGGTTCTGTTAACAAATTTTCTAATGCATTGATCGTTAGTCAACGCCGTGACCAACACTGGTATCCTATAAAAATTAATCTTGTCAATTATGTAAAGGATGACTCTGAGCTTACACCTTATGATGCCCTGCCTTTAACAACTGAAATGGCTGCCGAAAGAAAAAGAGTAGAGCAGGAAGAACAAACAGCAAGACAAGCACAACAAGCCCTCAAGTGGAAAAATTATCAGGATTCTGATATTCACCGACGAGGTATGGAGTTAAGCTCTACCAATAGTTTATTTTCTGAAGAAAGTCAGAATTTATTGCTTGAGCTTTTAAAGACTGCATTATTTGAATTAGATATCAAACATTATAATTGTGCAGATTATTTAGAGCTATTGAAAACGATCATCGAAAACCCTGCAAATGAGAGTCATCAAAAAATAATTTCCCTGGCAGCTACTACAGATATGGATGAAGAACTTGGTGTTGGATTGCCGCGAGAAGAATTGTATCCTTTGAAAAAATCATTTTACTTTGATCTATTACGTGCAGAGGCCAAGCATCTCAGTCAGGAATTTAATATTGAATCTAGAATTTTGAGTGAAGAGGAATTCAACAGAAAATATCCTCCCAAGATAATTCCTGCGCGTATAGTGGTAAATAACCAAGGTGATGATTTTGAAGATTACTGGGATTTTCCTATGGATAATCAAAATCAGGCTAATCATTATGATGACGACCAGTATGGACAGATTCCTCAGCACAACAACAACAACAATGGACAAGATATCGATTTACAAAGAGCGATTACTAATAGTTTAGAGGATCATAGAGGTAAAAGTACTGGTGATGAGGATACAATCACTCAAAATGCAATTATGCAAGCTGTTTCTATCGCACAAGTGAAATATGCAAGATGGTATAAAGGTGGTACTGCAAGATGGGATGAAGTTGGTACTGATTTGCGTGGCGAAAATGGCTACTTTACATTTTTCAGACATGGCAGTGATGGTCAGGGGCGTGCTTCTGACTTAAAGACTAAAATCTTGCTTGCTCAGGATTTATCTAGCGTAATTTACGAGGCTAATCACTTTTTACGAGCGGACTCGACAAATTACCATCGCCACTCCTTCGCTTCATTTTTACTTGATGAATTAACGAAAGTAGAAAACAGTCCTTGGCAGGGAATCACTTGCATTGAAAATTCAAATCGACTCTATGATAAAACTGCGGTTATTGGGCATTTGGAAACCCGATTAATGCATACTAACATTGAGATCTAGCAAGAGAATTTGGCGCTTTGCCCATAGCCGTCAAGCTAGAGGCTACCTTATCTCCCTTTTGTGGGAAGGTAGCAAGTTCTTATCTTGAGGGCCATGAGGCTCTTGCCCGACAAATAAACTAAAGGATTAAAACAAGGATGGCCGGTACTGGCTTGGGCTAATTAAACGTTGTATTTCCTCAGAAGCACCTTTGGCAAGCTGTGTTGCATTTAGGCCTTCTTTATTTTTTAGACTCGTATCGGCATCATGATTTAATAAAAGTGTGATAAATTCAGCATCTATATTTTTTTTAATTGCCACATGAAGCGCGGTATTTTTTCCGGGAATAGTCTGAGCATCAACAGTCACCCCTTTCTTCAAAAGCGCCTCTAGCATATCTAAATTTTCATCTAAAATTGCATGTACAATAAGGGGTTTTCCTTCATGCAACTGATCCAGGAGAGTGGAATCTGCTTTCTTGGTCAATTCTATAAAAAAAGAGTATTTTTTTAATTTAATTGCAGACACTAATAAATTAGCCATAATTTGATAATGCATACTGTCTTTTAGATCAAAATTGATTTCTTTTAACAATTCTAAATCTTGCTGGGGTTTTCCCTCACTAAATGCAATTAGTAGACCTAAAAATTGAGAAGAATAATCACCGAGAATAAGCTCATAATAATCAGTCATATTTTGGTCAATAACGTAGTTTAAAGATGACGATTTTATACTCTCTCCGTATAAATTCGTTTGTGCCACAACCAAACTTGAGGCTCCATTTTTTATAAGTAAATCAACTATAGAGAACGATTTATCATTTAAGGCAGTCAATAATAAATTTTGTCCTTCAGCACATTTTTCATTAATAATTTGCTTATTTGTTTTTAAAAATTGTTCAACATAGGCAATATTTTTGTTCCTGATATTTTTGATACCCAATGAAATTAAATCAGCGGGTTTAGAATAACTCATCAACAGATCAATTAATTCATTTTCAGCTTCTGTGCAACGAAATATTGCTTTTGCAATATTAAATTTATTGTCTGCATATTTAAGGATAATTGCCAAAATTTCAGCACTTTGGTTGCGTATAGCTATATCAAAAATAGTGCGCCCAAAAGCATCTTTTGCTGTGATATCACAATAGCCATCCTTAAGCAGTTTTTCCAAGGAGATTGCACTTCCCGTTAAAGTCGCTGCATGTAAGAAAGTAAATTTACAGGACGAATTTCTCTGATAATTATCTGCCTCTTCCTTAGTTTGGGGATAGCTTATAAATAACTCAAATTTATCAAAATTAATATCCTTTGATTGATTGTTAAAGTAAAAGACATGAAAGGAGACTGGCATAGTATTGTCTTCAAATATTTTGTTTATAGCGCGATATTTGACATCGATGACTATATCGCAAAACGAATCAGCAAGTTGTTCAGGATCTGCTTCGAATGCAAAGTTTGGATCAAAATAGTCTACTTTAGTCTTTGAGCTAAGCAGATCGCCACTGGTAGTATGATCACCCCTGCGAATATTGAATTGGACTCCTGCAGGCATTTTTTTGATAAGCTCCAGGTGTTCACCCAGTTGCTCTCTCGTCATTGATTGGAGATTATCCTGAATGATTAAAATAATATTTTCATCTTTTGAAGGACGAGCCAGTTCAAATTTAGACTTTAATTCAACTTGAGAAATAGAAATGATGTCTGTTGTTGCAGTTCCTTGAAACCAGATGACATTTTGCGTCCAATATTCAAATAATGATGCAAGATTTTCATGATATTTTGATTGTTCTATGTCTGTAGGAAAGGGTTTATTCAGGGTTTCTAAACTGCCATCCCATTTGGCAATTAATCTTAGCGTATCGTAGAAATAATTCTTCATAGATCTTGAGGTATATAAATTTCTTAAAAAAGAAAAACCATTACAATGGCCTACAATTTGAAGAAACTCTGTATCCCGATAATTCAGAGCCAAAAAATAGTGCATAATAGGCAGCAATTTTCTATGATTAATTGCAGGTTTATGTTGCCCATAAAGCGGATTATTTTTGATTTTTTGCAGTTCATCCTGAGTAAAAATTAGAGCCAATTGTTCCTCATTACCCGAATCAATTGCTAGATCAATGCCTCTAAAACCATAAATATTTTTAGACTTTAAAAGTAAGTCTTTTTTTGAATTTTCTAATAATAATTTGCTAATTTCAGGGTTAGATGTTGCAAGTGCATGATGAAATACAGTATCCCCAAAGACGTCCTTTAACAGAACATCAGCATTGTTATCCAAAAGTAGCCTTACCATAACTATATCGTTAGCTTCTACGGCCATCATTAAGGGCGTTTTCTTTAGCTCATTTTGATAATTTATGTAGGCCCCTTTTGATAGTAAAAATTGAGCCATTTGATGTTGATGGTAAAGCGCTGCAGCATGTAAAGCTGTTTGGCTAAAGGGAGAGTTATCTGGATTTATCTTTATTCCTCGTGAAATTAAAAATTCCACGATTTCTTGATGACCGTTAGATGCTGCGTTTAACAATACATGTTGAACAACTGATTTGGTGTAGCTAAATTCTTCAAATCCATTTTTAACTGCTTCCAAATTACCAAGCTCTGCAAGCCGAGGGAAAGACGAATCAACAAAAGATTCGAAAAATTTGCTTGATTTGAAAAGGTTAAAATTAGCAATTTTTAAACCCGGATAAGATTCATGTATCGACTCCAAAAGGATCTCATTAAACCAGGCTTTACAATCTTGGTGCACCTTAGCTGCTGCAATATGCTTAGATTTAGCGCCCTGAGCCAATAAAATTTTTGCCACTTCAAGATGCCCGGCAGTTAATGCCATTTCCAAAGGAGTCAGTCCACCTTTTAAATAAAGAGGAAGCTGCTCTATATTGACGGCGGGATCCTTGAGGAGTTCACTAACAGCCGCCGTATCTGCGCTCAAAGAGGCATAATGCAATAAGGTGTAGCCATGAATATCAAAAAAATTATTAGTTGTTCGGTGAGTTATAAAAGGGGGGGTTTTATTGTTTTCTTCAAAAAGCATGCGACTCTTGATGATTTCGAGTAGTACTTTGTACCTTTTGCGAATTTCTTGCAAACTTAGTGCCATGGGTAAAGCCTCGGTATGCTTTGAAAAAAATTAATTAATAACCTAAGTATAGACTTTTATTTAACACCACAAACCTGACAGGATTGGTAAAAACCAACAACAGTGAATTCATCCCGTGCAAGGCGCAGCAACTCCTGTCTTTCACTTTCCCACTCAGCTTCAGTGGTGCCTTGTTTGAGCGCAGTTTCTTTATAGGCATCGTGTCCGCTGAGTATTTTCTTTTTTTGATCAAAGGTGGTAAACAGGGGTTGGACAAGCTTTGTATTTTTAATTGTGAAACCCGCTTTCTTCATCCAGTAAAATAGTTTCATACCAAACTCGCCATCCCTGCTAATACCATCTGTTTCTTTCTCAGGCAGAGTAATTTCGTCGCGATTGTAAAACCAGGCTTTTGATGGGGGGTATGAAAAGGCAGCGCTGATGATTCCTTCTTCAGCAATATAAATTCCGCCTTTATTTAAGGCTTCTTGAAAGAGCTGAATGGTCTGTCTTGGGCTTTGTAGATGATGAAGAACAAACCGACAGTAGATTAAATCAAAGGTTTCTTTCAGCGAAGGGATATCATAGGCTGAGAGATGTATAAATCGGATGTTAGTATCACCTTGTTTCTGGCAGTATTGCTGTGCATGCGCTAATTGTGCCAGGCTATTATCTATAGACAAGACCTGGCCCTGCGGACCAGTCTCTGTAGCAAGATAGTGAGTCATAATTCCTGAGCCACTGCCAACATCCAGAATGCGCATCCCAGGTTGAATCCCATTGATTTGCATAAAAGACTGAGTGGTTAGATTAAAAGCTAAGTCGAGTATATCATAGTCAAGTCCTGCTTCCGGGATGGTCAAGTCATAGTGCTCATTATTCTCTGCGGTCATCTCTGATCCAATTCTTTTAAACATTCATTTTTATTATAGGAAATGCTACCCTGGATTGCACCTAAGGATTTCTCAGATGTATATAAATAGATCTCATCATTTGACATTCTAGATTAGGGTAGATATATTTTGTCACAAATGCGTGCGCATTTGTGGGGAAAAAATTGTGACAGAGAAGGAGAGTAATATGTTAAATGATAAAATAGGTAATCCTACAAAATATTATCATCATCCCGAAGATGTAAAAAAAGATAAGACTCTTACTACCGAAGAAAAAATAAAGGTATTAGAAAATTGGCTGGATGATATTAATCTTAAACTGATGGCGGAAGATGAGAATATGCCTAGTACAAATGAAGGGGCGTCTAATTTCATTAAAGAAATAAATGAGATTCTAGGCCTATATAAATCTGTTTCAACCTAAAGTTCTACCTCTTTAAAACCATCTGCCTGCCCTTATAAGCAGGCTTTTTTTTGCCTAAAATATTTTTGAGACATTACCAGAACATTGATGGGTGACAATGTTTATAAAAATATTTGACAGGAAGGTCATTTGTATGTGATATTAAAGTCACTTCTGCGGTGACTAACAATGGCAATATTGTGAAGACATCGGGAGTTTTTAAATAATAAATTAAGGATAACTATGAATAAATTAAAATTAGCATGCATCGCCTCTTTATTAGCTACTGGTCTTTCTGTAAATGCAGCAACTCCATGTAATGGTTTTGAAATTAAAATAAAAAACCATTTAGCTGATGATTTGTTAGTAACAAAAAGCTCCCTGATTGGTGCTCAATTGCAGCCAGATGGAGTTCAGAAAATTAGCGCTAAGACAGAACAAGTTTATACAATTAATAATTCTGCTGCAGGCGTAGCTATGAAAGGGGATTTAATCCTTCATACCATTAGCATACCAACTAAGGAAGTTAAAATTCAGTTTGACCTGAATAACGGTACACTTGCTTGTAAACATACTGATAACTCACCTGAGAGTGATTATACCCTTACTAAAGTACGTGTCCCAGGCAAAGTAGAGTACATCGTTTCTAATAGATAATCATTGAAGAATCAAAGGCCAGGGAAGGCCAGTTTTTTGAGAGGAAGAAATTATGAATACTGAAATTTTTAAAGGTAACTGGGAAGAAATCAAAGGTAAAATTAAAAAAACCTGGGGTAAATTAACTGATGATGATTTAACCGAAATCAAAGGGAGTCAGCAAGAAATTTACGGGAAACTCCAAAAACATTATGGCCACTCTAAAGAGCAGGTAGAAACGGCTATCAAAGAATTTAATGAAAAGGGCTTCTAACGTAAAATTTTTTATTCTCGGTATAAATCACCCCTTGGGGAGATTCTATAAAATATGCATCTTATAGTCTATTTATCTAAATGCCAGAACATCAGCATTTATAAGAGGGGTTGATTTATGAGAATTCAATTACTAAACAATTTAACTCTTTTATTAACCTTAGGGTTCTCGATTAATTCCTATGCGGCCTGTGACGAGCTAAAGATCACAAAGGGCTTACCCCTGATGGTGGATAGTAAAACCGAGTTACATGACGTTCTTTTTAAAGATATGTCTGTTACCTATACGTATCAGTTAAAAAATATGAGTATTAAGGAAGCTAAAGAACTTCGACAGGTTCATAAAAACTTTATCGAAAAGAACGCATGTAATGACGAAAACATACAGTGTTTATTCAAAAAAGATCTTTCCGTGAAATTTGTATATAAGATGGGTGAAAAGAAAATTCTCAGAGTTTATCTATCGAAAAATTTCTGTGAAAAACTTATGAAAAAGGGTTTTACAGCCAGGAAATATAGACATGCGCGTACTCAAAAATCACATCTTTAATTGCGGTTGAAAAGCAGTATACTGGGTTATTTAGGATAAATACTGAGCTACAAAAAATGTGACAACTCATGACCGATATTTGTGTTTAGAACTTATCTCTATATTTGATAGAGGATGTCACAAAATCTTACATTTTTATTAAATTTTTGATAGACTGCAGGATGTGTCGAAAAATTTTTTTGGAGATTATCCATGTTAATAATGCGGGAACCTGGTTCAGAAAATAAAATCCAGTTTAGAATTCGTATGACTGAATCAGTGTATAAAGAAATTGATGAATATTGCCAATGGGCAGGTATTCGAGTTCGTGATTATTTTATTGAAAAGGCCTGTCAACATATTTTCAAAAACGATGAGGATTGGAAAAATTTTAAAGCCTCAAAAGAAGATACTTAAATATATCCACATCGTTGGGCTCTTTTAATCCAACGTAGAGTGGCTTACAAGTTATCACTCCCAAAACGCTTTGTATAATGCCATTAAGTAGATTGTTCTTTTATCTGAGAGGATCGAGTAATAGACCCAACCCAGGGCATATCAAAATCATAAAAAAAGTCATATCCCCGCCTAAGCGGGGATGACAAAATTAGAGAAGAGAATGTCATTCAGTTTCTTCTGTTACCATCTGCTGTTGATAGATATTCCACTCAGGATCTTTTGTTAACAGATCAGATGCGGCTTTTTCTATAAAATAACCTAAATCATAAATTCCAGCCCAATGACAATAACTTTCAATTTGTTCCAGAATAATAGGATTAACCTTTGCTTTAATAGGACTAATATCCATGGTTTTTTTATTTTTAATGATGGGCATCAATGTTCTCCGTCTAATAACTTGTTAGCGAATAGACAAATCTGTCACATTTATCAAATATCAAAATTATATAGCTACGCCAGTAATCAGTAATGGAAATTTTGCTTCAAATTAGAGGATGATGGAAAATTATCAAGTCTATTCGATTTTAGAATAAATCCAACCACTACTTTGACGCAAACTCAGACTAATTATTTGTTAGGCATTGTCTCAACAAATTAACCTAATTTGCCAATTAAGTAAATGTAAATTACATGATATAGCCATACAAAAAAGAGGCAGACTAAGTATAACATGAAGCAGATAGCTAAATTAAGAGGCTAAGCAATAAGGCTTCTAGGGTTTTTTGGAACTCTTTATCCCACCCTCTTGAGCTGAGGTATCGCCATAAAATCTGTTCCGCAAAGTTTAATATTACAGATTAATTAAATTCAATATTCGAATTTTTTTTATTAAAATTAACTGTTTAGTATTGAGGATCCCCTCGATATGAGCGTAGTGAGAGGTCATTGGATTTAGTAACCGAAGCGACGAAAATGGCTTACTCCGAACGTTTTATTCGGGCTTGCATACCATTCCTAGTCAATCTTGAGCTTCGAAGGTATCCCGAAAAGATTCTTGATTGGCCAGATTAATTCTCTTTAAATTCTCTTGAACGGGTAACAGGTAGGCATTCAGGATAATTTTTAGCAATAAAGGAAATCAACTTCTCCCTGACTTCGCAACGTAAATCCCAGGCTTTCGATGGACTATCTGCACTAGATAATATGCGAAGCTGCATTACCTTATCCTGCAGATCAGAAACCTGAATTTTATTCACATTTTTATCCCATAATGGCGAATCGCTTAGAATTTTCTTTAATTCCTCCCGTAGCTCGGAAATTGGAAGGGTGTAGTCAGCATATAAATAGACTGTCCCTATCAAATTGTTAGTTTCTTCTCGGCTCCAGTTTTGAAAAGGGTGCTCGAGAAAGAAATTGGTAGGTACAATGAGGCGACGCCAATCCCATAACTTGATAACTACATTGCGAAAATTAATTTCTTCAACAATGCCGAATTCATTTTCAATAAGCACCGCATCACCAATTTTAATTGGTTGAGTAAGGGCAATTTCCAATCCTGAAAATACGCCGCTTAATGTTTTTTGGGCAGTGAAGGTTATGACCAGGCCAATGAAACCAGCAGTCGTTAGCACAGAGGTGCCTAAGGCCCTGACACTATCGAATAACATTAATATGGAGCCACTTACCAAAATCATTGTAATAATCAGAGCAATACGTTTTAAAATTAAAAGCTGCGTCTTAATTTTACGTGCAGAAAAAGTATTTAGATTTTTGTCTGCATATTGATGCAAGAGTATTTGTTCAGAACTATTGATAATTTGATATAAAATACCGCCGCTTGCCATAATAATCAGGATAGAGGTTCCTTTAGATATTAGATAAGAAAATTCTGAGGGCAAATTCAGACTCTGAATTAATTGGCTGACTATAATAATAAAGGCGATTGATCGAATAATTGTAGCCAATGAGCGCACTAGAATATTAACTATATGATGAGCGCTTGCGAAGGTGGATCCTGTAAAATAATTTGTCGCTTCCCTAATTAGCCGGTTTATTATCCAAAAAAGTGCAACCGCGACTATGCCCTTATAAATAATACCTTCAGACAGAGTTGTTAAATCCAAATACTTAAAATCTAATTGCTGGATCAAATAATAATGGTAAAAAAAATGTAGGCAGACAGTTAATACTAAAAGGCTAAGAGGTATAGTAAGTGACTTAAAAGATCCAAAGGATCGGTTTTTTATAGCAGGTATATTAAATTCAAGGCGTTCCATGAAGAGCTCCCATTGTTGGATTGGGGATTATTATAAAGAAATAGGTTCGGAAGGGAAGGGCCTCCTGAAAGGAAGCCCGATATCAATCAAATATTATAATTTTTCCATGTTGAGGCCAGCTTTCTTTGAGGACAAGTTTCATTAACACCTAAAACAATTCCTCCTGATTTGATACCTGATTCAAAAGCCTTAGCTTTATCCTCAGGAATGCCCCATCCAACTAAAGCACCAACCATACCACCAGCAATAGAGCCTACTCCTGCTCCGGCAAGACCGGCAGCTAAAGGCCCTGCAATGATAAGGTTTAAACCTGGAATAACAAGACTTGTACCGATGGCAGCTATTGCTGCGACTATACCCATAATGGCCCCACCAGTGGCACCGCCAATTGCCAAGCCTTCAGAAACTTTTGAACCTTCTTTTACAAGAACGGAATCATAATATTTATTACGCGAGTCTTCTGACATGATTACGTTAATGTCCTGAGGCTTATATCCTTCGTCAATAGCCGCTTGATAGGCTTTTTCAGCACTTTCCCTGTCTTTAAATATCTCAGTGGTAAGGTGTAGGTCTTTTTTATCATTCATATTAATTTTCCTTGCTTAAAGTAACACTATTTATTTTCTTAACAAAAGAGACATCACATAGCCAACACCAGCAGCTATTAGTACTGAAGTGAGGGGTTTATCTTTTATGTTTTGAACGAAGTCATCTGCATAATCAATAGCAGACTCCTGAATATCACTTACTTTATGTTTTCCTTCCTCGTATAAATCAGCGGTTTTTTCCTTTACTTGATGAACCATAGACTCTGCATGATTTTTAATATCATTATAGGTAGATGAAGCCTTTTCTTTTACATTTTCACCTAGCTCTTCAGTTTGCTTAATTGTTTTGTCTTTTACATTGTTTAAATTATTCATTGTTACTTCCTTTTTAAATATTGTCACAAACCATGTTAAAATAAATACAGGTGCATGTCAAATACAAATGTCAAAAATTGTGTTTTGGTTGTCAAAATATATTTGACGAAAATGTCCTTATAATGAAAACATGGTTTTGATCGCCTTTACTCTAAGCCAGTAAGGGGGTAATCCCTTTCGGGCTGAGGGGGCGTTTACGCCGTCTCGTAGTCATTAGCCTAAGACCAGAAAGCCTTCGAGGCGGCGCTGAACGGCCCAGCATCCTGAGGCTCTCGAAGGGCAGCCGAGCGGATCGTGTGGATAGATAATGATAAGGCCTCTTAGCGTGTAGGCTGGGTTATTGACCCATTAAGCTAAGTTTTGAATAAACCTGATTGAAAGAACAGAAAGAGAACAGCTGGCTATTTCCAATAATCAAATAATACACCATCTTTTCCAAAAATTGGATCAGTGGCAGGCAGCCCAACTTTTTTGATGTTGATATCAACTTGGGGATGCTCTTCTGCCTTGCCATAGTTCACATCATAATCTTCATCAGTTGGATAAGAACCAACGCATTTAAAATCCTGAGATGAACCGACATTTTTATGTGAAACACCTGCAGGAAAAATAATGACATCACCTTTAGAAATTTCATAAATTTTGCCTTTCGGACCGCCGATTTGTACCTTGCAGGTTCCTGCAATAATAACTAAGGCTTCGTGAGTATTACTATGATAGTGGTGGTAATCATAAATACTATCTACCCAGGAATTAATCCAATTATTTACATTCAAAAAGTTTTGTACTAAATCTGCAGAGGGTTTGGAAAAATTAAATACCTGCCTGTAGATCAGCAGGGGATAGCGGGAATTATTAGGAAAGTGCTCACTTGCCTCTATTAAATCATGTAGAAGATCGTTTGGAAGTATTGCTAATAAACTATCCATTTTCTGCCTAATATGAATTCATGCAAGTTATTTTCAAATTAAAAGGGCGGGCTAAGCCCGACCTTTTGGCCTATATGCAAATCATTATACATTAGATTCCCGAATCAAGTGGAGCAGACACTGGAAATGAGGTTTGTAGTGGTCAAGTAATTTTGGCCACGGAGTTGGAGAAATTCCAATAATTAGTTTCTATTTCATTCGGAGTTAAGCCCTTGTTATGTGAATGAGG
>JACCSX010000215.1 GCA_013812775.1 Tatlockia sp.
GTCCTTTACCATGCAAAGTAGTGATTTTGTTCTGCGCAAGCCGATTAGAATAATTGTCTCGTAATTTTTCTATATAGGCATTACGTTTAGCCACCAGGGTTTGCCAATTTAACTTAAGCTCCACAGGATTAAATCCGAAGTCAGGCGATTTTCTTAACATATCGGCAATCATCGACGCATTAAACATAATTTTTTTAGGGACACAACCAAGATTCACACAAGTGCCCCCCAAATGGTTTTGCTCAACTAGAGCAACTTTGGCACCATATCGAGCTGCTCGATTAGCAGAGGCAATCCCACCACTACCTCCACCTAGAATAATCAAATCGTATTTCATATTTTCGCCTGAGTCATATCGTTACGAGGACTATACTAAATATTATATAGAATCTCTAATTAGAATTTGTATACCTCAGAGAAAGAATCCTCAGGCAAGGTTTGTTGAAGCTCAGAAAGTGATTTTAATATGTACTGAGCTATTATTATGTCAAAACTTACCTGCGGTAGGCTTAAAATTTCCTTGAGCTCGTCGGTGGATAAAACATCTACTAGTCTAATTAGTCCGTTTAAAGCAGCGGTCCTATCTTCATTGTTTTTAATTTCCCTACCGTGAACCATCGCGTCCATAATTTGTTTAGGTAGGTCAGTTTTCTGATTATTTAAAATGACAATGAATTTCGAAATTATTTGTTTAACCAGAATGGGGGATACATAAGGTGCCAGGCTAGATAATGTTAAACATGCTTCGGCTCGAGTTTTATAGCATTTAATTTCAAGAAAATCGAAGAGAGATTTTAAAACAATATCTTGTGTTTGTTATCAAATGCGGGATTTGCCGTATATATTCGAAAGTGTGCTGCTCAGATTTTCTTGCGAGGGTGATAATAAGCGATGTTAGTTCATCATCAGAGAAACGATGGGCGATAAGGGTTAAGCTTTTAAAGGCATTTAATCTAGTGTCCCAATCCTCATCATTCAAGGATAATATTAACTGATCTTTCATTGTGTTAACTTGCTCCTGACTAAGTTTGGGAGCTAGCAGGCCTAAACATTCACAGGCGGTTTTACGTATTTTATATGAACCAAAGTCTTTTTCATTTCTTAGAACCTCTGAGATCAATATTTCATAAACCTTTGAGAGGTCCTGTGCATGAACAGAATATAAAATTTCAGGCATGGCGTTACAAGCTGAATCACTAACGCGATAGTCATCGTCATTGAGCAGGGTAACAAAATCAAGGATAAAACCCTCAGGAGACATAGGCAGCAAGGTCTTGAAAGCCCGAATACTGTCACAGGCTCTACTTCGAATATTCCAGTTTTCATCGTTGAGCAAGCTTGAGTATTTCTTAAACAATTCTTCTAATCTGCCATTTAACAAATAAGTTGGAATAGCAGTCAACGCAGACCCTTTAGGAAAGATTTCCCACTTTGTCCGCTGGAGACAATAGTTAATAAAGCTATTTAACTGTGAGTCAGAAAATCGCTTACTCAAGGAATTTATTGCTTTATCTTTTAATTGGTATTCGTTGTAATCTTTTGGCTTGGAATCTATTAGATTGTAAATTAAATTATCAGTTATATCCTTAGTTGAAATAGAAGTTGCTAATTTAATAATAGAATTGTAGGCAATTCCACAGCCATTATATTCATTAATTAATACCTTGTTGATTATTCCACTTTTAATATTTAATAGATTTGGTGTTAGATTTGTTAAGGCTTCAAATGCAGTGTGAGAAATAGCCCTGTCATCAGATTTTTCTAATGAAATAAGCTTTAAAATAATATCCTCGGGGCAGGGTGACAAATTGGATGTCAAAGCGCCAATGATTCTACATCCTCGAATTTTATCTTCGTTTTTATCTTGATTTAATAATGAAAGATTTTGATAAATGTATTTTGTCAATTGAGAAGCAGATAATTGACAGGCAACAGCCTTTAGTGCCTTTAGAGCATATTGGTCCCTTTCATTATCAAGAGCTAATATTGCTGCAGAAATTAACTGATCAGGTAACTGCGTCAATCTGGGGGCTAGTAACTCTAGCCAGTACGAAGCACTAATCTGCACCTGTTGATCATTATGATTAATTCGACTAATTATTATTTCGCTAAGCGATGTTAAAATTTCTGGATTGTTAGTATTGGCAAACTGTAAAAGCACTTGAAATGCACAGTGGTCTTTAAAACTCTTGTTTTGAAAACCAACAAAATTAACTTCTTCGAGGATTTTAATAAATAAAGTTTTAAGGCTAAGAGGTAAATAGGATATCTCTTTCATTATGCCAAACAAGGCTTGCTCTGCATGATTAGGGCTATAACAATAGTCCTTAATAGCCTTTAAATTGACAGCTCTGATTAATTGCTGCTCACTAAAATTTGCTGCCATGGAGATTAAAGTTGAAGCATATTGGCTATAGGTCGATTCCTCTTTATCTTCTTCAATTTTAGTCAGGATCTCATTAATTAATAATGTTGATTTCGCACCAGGGGTAATAACTGTTAGAAAAGTGGTTCTTTGCGACTCGTGGATAGTATTAATGAAGCTATTCATACCAAATTCATCTTGTATTTGAGGCGGATCTAATTTTATTAGGTTGGAAATTGTGTCAGCAAGGCAAGTATTTATTTTTTTGACACTGCTGCCGCCTAGATATTATAATAGCTTAATGCAATGAATTTTATAGGTGAGTGTCATCTTTGGTCTATTCATACATTCCTTTATTCTTCTTTCCCATAGACTGACATCCTCCCCAGAATAAAAGATTTCGCTCAGGGGGTTTTCGCCATCGTTAATTTGTTTAAACCAGTTTTCTAAGTTTTTTTCTTGAAAATCAATGGCATTAACGTCAGAGCGTTCAAACAAAATTTCCATACCCAGCGCTTGGAAAAGTTTATTAGTTGTCATCATCTTAATTAAAGCTAGAGAAGGAATATTAAGTAAAATTGTTCTCTGTATTTCTACGTGGTTTCCTTTAGAAAAAAAGGTTGAACTTGATGTCAGGTTATTTTGTGGTTTGGCTTCCAGGATGTTTTTTAGGTAGAACCCTTTAAAAGCTTCTTTCTCATTTTGAGAGAAGTTATCGTTCTTAAGAATTTCTTCCAGTTCTTGGGCGTTGAAAATCCTAGGTAGTGCAATTTTCAGCAGTAATGAGGCGGAATTTTCAACAGGCTTCAGATAATTTTTTATTAAGAGAGTTGCAAATTTTGGTTTTAATTTAACGTCATCTATTGAATTTTGTGCATCTTCAAGCCATTTTTGTAGATCTTGAATGATTGAAGGTATGGCATTAAGCACTGTGAAATCTGTAGCTAAGTTTTCTTTTACATATTCTTGTAGCAACTGAGATATTTGATTAAATGTCGAATTTTGATTTGAGTGAAATAAATAAGATGAAGCATTTGGTATTTTTTTGCTTTGTTCTCTTAATTCTTTTTTGGTTTCCATGGGGTGTCCAAGTCATTTTAGAGGTCGAATTGTAGTTTAATTGAGCTTGAGGGTCAATTAGTAATCTTTCTGTGCTTATGACCTGAGACTTATCCCAAAAATTGACAAACCTTATCTTCTACACGGGCATCAATTAATAGGCTCACATGATCCACTCCCGGCAGCAAAACGAGAGAAGCATGTGGGTATTGCTGACAAAAGAGGGCGGATTCACTGGGCAAAATTGAATTATCGGCCTCCCCGTGAATGCAGAGGAAAGGCGTTTTTGAATGCTTGCTATAATGTCTTAAATCCAGATTTTTTATATCAGTGTTAGCGCTTTGGCGAAAGAATTCTCGTAGATAAATTAAACCTTTTCCGCTCAATTTAAAACGTCTGGCTAATCTGGAGACTGGAATACGCATGCGGGTGGGTGAAGCCATTAGTATAACCCGTTCCGGTTCATATCTAAGTTGCCATTCAGGAAATTTGCTGCCTAGGTTTAAGGTGTTTAAAAGCATAGAGCCGCCAAAAGAATGGCCAATTACGCCATAGAAGGGACCAAAATCGTTAATCGTTTGGCGTAGGATGGCAACGGCATCAGTCCAAGCCAGTTGTATACCCTTTGCTTCCCCATGGGCAGGAAAATCAATTGCATAAATTTGATAACCGCGATTATGTAAAGCCCGTATCAGTCCGGACATGTAAGCAGCACGAGACATCCATCCATGCGCGATGAGTATTTTGGGAGCCATAGGGTTATTTGCTTGCTCAAAATGATGCACAACATGATGCCGTGGAGAATCCAGGCTAAAACTACGACTGCGCTTGGCTGCAAAAAATTCAACAGCTCTGTGCGCGAAATCACGATATTCTTTTTCGATAGGTAAATGTAGAGGAGTAATAAAAAATTGATAGCAAAGTTTAGCATGAAGAAAATCGTAGAGCTCTGTTATTGAATTCACTAGCATGATTTTTACCTTCTGAAATTTTTAGTAATTCAATAAATCAAATTGTTGTTATTTTGTAATAATAGAATATAAAAATGGTTTGTGCTGAAGAAGAGCAGTCTTTTTACTCTTATCTAAACATTTATAGTAGAAATAAGGGTGTTAACAAATCAGGCTAAAATTTGCGAGGGGGGTATAAATTTGGTTTTCAGGTCCGGTTTTCGATTCAAATAAAGAAATCTGTCTAATTTCTATCAGGGGAATCTCGGGTAATTTAATTAATTCTAGCGTGTAAGGTTGTGGTTTTTGCTCTGTTAAACGTCCTAGAGTCAAGTGACCGCGAAAGCTTTGTTCTTCAATTGGATAATTGATAGAAGCAATGTCCTTAGCGATTAAAGTTGCTAGATTTGTCAAAATATTGGCAGGTTTTGCTTCCAGGGCGATGACAACGGGGTGATTTATAGTCGGAAAAAATTCAAGTTTCCCTAATTGTAATTCGAAGGCCGGGCAGGATTGGATGTCCTTTTGCACTGTAGCAATTAATTTCCTTAGGTCGGAATTATTAATTTTCCTTATAAATTGCAAGGTAACATGCAAATTAGGGATAGGTGTCCAATGAACAGCCTGTGCTGGTAGCTTGTCTTTTAGCAGGAGCTGAATCTGTTGTAGTATCTCCTTTGTGGGCTCAGGCAGGCTAATAGCAAAAAAAACACGAAGCAATTTCATTATTAACCTAGTGATAAAGCAGATTTAGAGTTTAATCTATCCTTCGTTTTTAATCAGCACTTTTGGTTTTGATAAATAGCTCGCATTTTTCAATTCTGTCTGGCAGAATTTGTTTTGGAGAATTTATGTAGAAAAAAGGACTATTATGCATACATCGAATTACCTTTATCATCACGGCGAACAGGAATTACATGGTTTTTTAGCTTATGATGATAGTCATGATGACCCCCGCCCCGCTGTCTTAGTTGTCCATGATTGGTCAGGACGTAACGATTTTGCCTGCGAAAAAGCATCGATGATGGCCGAGCTGGGCTATTTGGGTTTTGCTCTGGATATGTATGGCCAGGGACGCATTGGCGCCTCAACTCATGAGAAAAAAGGGCTCATGGAGCCTTTAGTTAATGATCGGCGCTTATTGCGTGAACGCATTCGTGCAGCCTATGATGCCTTGGTGGCAATGTCTGAGGTTGATAATAGCCGTGTTGCAGTAATCGGTTTTTGTTTCGGCGGTCTCTGCGCTCTTGATCTGGCTCGATCGGGTGCGGAGGTGAAAGCGGTTGTTAGTTTTCATGGTTTGCTCAATAAACCCAAGGATATTTCTAATCATCCTATTTCTGCCAAGATTCTGGCCCTTCATGGCTATGATGATCCCATGGTTAAACCGGATGAGGTCAATGCATTCTGCCAGGAAATGACGGAAGCTAAAGTGGATTGGCAGGTTCATACCTATGGGAATACTCAGCATGCCTTTACCAATCCGCATGCCCATGATCCGCAATTAGGCACAGTTTATAATTCTAGAGCAGACCGGCGAGCCTTCCAGGCTATGACTGATTTCCTTCAGGACGTCTTGTAATTTAATTTAAATGTTTCTAAACAGTTAGGAGAATTTATTGCAGAAACTGGGGCTAAAAGGTCTGCCTAGAAGTTATTACGAAGAGGGCAGAAAGAGTAGGAACCTTCAGTTTTCATCCAATTATTAAAAAGGAGTTTTTATGACTGGTAAATTTAATGATTTAACACAAGGGATTAGTACGCAAATAGCCAAAATGCGTAAGGAAATGCCAGAAGTAATGGCTGGATTTTCCGCACTATCACAAGCGGCTAATAAAGAAGGTGTTTTGGATAAAAAAACCAAAGAATTGATCGCAATGGCTTTAGCAGTTGCAAATCATTGCCCAGGTTGTATAGGTTTTCATTCACAAGCTCTGGTACGACTTCAGGCAAGCCGTGAAGAACTAATCGAAACCTTAGGCATGGCAGTTTACATGGGTGGAGGTCCATCATTAATGTATGCTGCTGAGGCCTTGGAAGCTTTTGAAGAGTTTAGTGGTTAATAGCAATTAATATTCCCTTTTTTTTGCGGCAAAGAGGGGTTGTTGAGCTCATTTTTCCACGAAACCTAAAATTATCTATTATTTATTTCAGGAATGAATTAAAAAGTATAAAATTTTATCTAATATTTAAATAAAATACTCATGCAAGGAAGATTGATGACATCCAATTTGTATAAACCTAAGCAGGCAAAAATCATTAAGGAATTGAAGATAACACCTGTTTTTGATGTACATCATGAGATTTCAATGCGCCTGACTTATTTAAAAAATTATCTACGCCAATCTCAAAAGAAAAGCTATGTATTAGGTTTAAGTGGGGGAATAGATTCAACTGTAGCTGGTATTTTATCCCAAATGGCAGTGAGGGAACTATGTCATGAAAATTATCCCGCCCAATTTATTGGCCTGCGTCTTCCCTATGGTGTTCAAAAAGATGAGGCTGATGCAAGTCTGGCTGTAAATTATATCAATCCAGATCGTTGCCTCACCTTTAATATTAAACCCATTTGTGACAGCTTTTTAGCTGTTTTAGAGTTGGGTAAAACTGATTTCGAAAGCGACAGTCATAAAGATTTTATTTTAGGGAACATTAAAGCTCGCCAAAGAATGGTTATACAGTATGCGCTAGCAGGGATAAATGATGGATTAGTAATAGGAACTGATCATGGAGCTGAAGCATTAATGGGTTTTTTTACCAAGTTTGGCGATGGTGCCTGCGATTTAACTCCCTTAACCGGATTAAATAAAAGGCGAATTAAAAAAATTGCAGAACAGCTAAAGGTTCCAGAACAAATAATATTTAAGTGTCCAACCGCAGATTTAGAAAATTTAGCCCCCTTACGTCCCGATGAGGACAGTTATGGTGTAACTTATGAACAGATTGATGATTTTCTCGAAGGTAAATTAATGGAAAACGATGCCTATCAAATAATTTTTAAGGCCTTCGAGGCGACTAGACATAAAAGAAAGCTACCTGATGTTCCTGACACAATTTAGGGAGCTACTTTTTCTCTAACTTTCCTAAGGGAGTCTTAGCAAATAACAAAATAAAGCTATTGCAAATTTTCTTTTGATCACTTAGCCTCAGCTTTAAATCTTCGAGACCTTATAACTTTTTTATCTGAGCAAGGATTAAGATGGCTAAATTAAGTGTCAATGTGAATAAATTGGCTACAATAAGAAATTCACGTGGAAAAAATAATCCGGATCTATTGAAAACCTCATTAGAAATTATTGCCTATGGTGCCCAAGGAATTACCGTACATCCTAGACCAGATGGGCGACATATTCGAAAGGACGATGTCTATGACCTCTCTAAATCAATAGAGGTTGAATTTAATATAGAAGGCTATCCTGATAAAAATTTTTTAGAGTTAATGAAAGCAATTAAACCAACTCAATGTACCTTAGTTCCAGATCCACCTCATGTTTTAACCTCGAATGCTGGCTGGCATCTTGAAAAAAATGTGGATTTTTTAGAGGAAACGATAAGTTTACTCCATGAATATGGCATCAGCACTTCCTTATTTATTGATCCCTTTAACATTTCAGCAAGAGACCTTGAGCTATTAGCTGTTACGAAAACTGATAGAGTTGAATTATACACTGAGGCTTATGCGGATACTTTTGGAACGGCTAAAGCGGATGAGACCCTTAATGTTTATATAAAAATTGCGGCAGCTATTAATACCTTGGGAATTGATCTTAATGCTGGACACGATCTCAATTTGGATAACTTAGCTCATTTTGTAAAGGCGATCCCTTCAATAAAAGAGGTTTCTATTGGTCATGCACTAATCTGCGATGCCTTGCATTTGGGTATGAGGGAAACAATTTCTCGGTATTTGGCTTGTTTAAGTTAGTTTTATGAACTCCAGTTGGGAGGGCTGTCCGGCGGCTATGCCGCCGAAGACTCTATCAACAGGTTATCAAATTGAGAGATCTTGAGAGTCAAATGGGTTGTCGAAAGCCAGCGGCTCTTTGAGTAGTGATGCGAGGCTAATAAACTCAACAGATCTTTGATCACATAAGGTCTCCATGGCCAATAAAGCCCCACCGCTCGCCCCCTCGGAACTCTCCCGCCCCCGGCCTGCCCGCGCCCGCGCTCCCTTAGTTATTCCAAAATCCCTTCCTAATTTCGAATCTGCATGAAACCAATCCTCGTATTTTTCGCTTAAGCAATTATAAAACTGTTTTTGCATCCCTGGCTGCTCAATAAATGCTGGTAGCGGGCGAAAAGGTTCCTCACTACAGTACTCATAAACAACATGCATGGGCAGTAATTTCTGGGCAGAACCCACGCCCTCACGCCATTGTTGGTCAACTTCATCCCAATCTTTAATTCCATTATTGTAATCATTGACTTGAGTTCTAAGTTCTTTAATGAGGGTGTTTTTAAAATCAAAGTGCTTTTCTGTGATTCTTTCGCCGTTTAGTTCATAGGTGATACCGTTTTCTTTGAGCTCCTGATATTGTTTTAATAAAGCTGCTTTTACCTTGGCCCCTTCTTCATTTCTCGGCAAGCAGTTAAGCATTTTAATCCACATGTGATTATCCAAAGCCCATAACGCATATTGAAAACCGCTGATATTGAAAAATCTGCGGCCTGAATAGTCGATGACTTCTGCCTTTGCTATGAGAAAATTAATATTTCCCCTGAGCATGGCTTTAACTTTATCGTACTCGCCATGAACCACCTGCAATAAAAATCGACGTATATCAAGCATTGGTTTAAATAATTGGCTATTCGTTTTTGAGGTGGAGGCCTGAGCTGCCAAGTCCTCTAAAGACGAGTAATGGCCTATTAGCTGTTTTATTTCTGGTATTTGTGCGCTATAGGAAAGGTTAGCTATCGCCTCCCTGAATTGTGTAAGGAGTCCAAAGAGGGAGTTAAAAAACCAGGCATCATCTGATGCCTGGAATAATTCGTTCGCTTGTTCAATGGTTGGGTTTTCAGAGTCAATTGAGGAGAGTGCGTTAGAGAGGCTATAAGACCAAAGACTAAACCACCATCGTTGATACCAGGGTAGCTCTGAATATCTTTGTTTTAGTTTTCTTAATGCCCGAATATAGGTTTCGTTAGTGATTAGCATGGTTTTCTTGGTTTGGGGCTAGCCCGCTAGATGGTGATTGGATTATAATTAAACACAGTGAATTTGTAAATGCCAGTCTAAAGTCAGCGCAGGTATGGGGCTGACTAAGTTAGATGTCATTTTTGCCAAAAATATTGTAAGCCGCAAAGTTATTTCAAAAATGTTTAGATTTGGATTCCGGTAAATCAATCAGTTGATGGGTAATGACATTTAAAATATCTTGAGGGATGGCATTTTCTTTTGCAAAAAAACTTAGTTGACGAAATTTTTTCCAATCACTTAATAAAGATAGGGTTCGTTTCTCATCCTTTGACATTATTGAAAAATTGTCAGTATTGGCAAAGTATTTCTTTT
>JACCSX010000228.1 GCA_013812775.1 Tatlockia sp.
CAGATTTTGTGTAAACAAAAGCTATCCCTGCATAAAAACAGAGAATTTCCATATTATAATGTTGGACTTACAACCTGCCGGCTACTTTATAACAAGTTAAGGTTAAGCACAATTCATTAAACATGAAAAAAATGCCCAGAATAATTCTTGTAGAATTGTTCACAAACTCTAGAATTATCAAACGGATTCCAATAGGATAAGCAAATCAAAGGTAGGGGATGCTTCTGAATGATCATTACAGCTTTAAATGAGAGCAGTGCAAATGAAACACGAGTAGCAATAACTCCAAATGCAATCAAACACTATCTAAAACTAGGTTTTGAAGTGGTTTGTGAAAAAGACGCAGGCCAAGCCTCTGGGTTTAGTGATTCCGATTATGAAGCAGCCGGGGCTAGCATTGAAGCTGATCGCAAATCCCTATTAAAAAAAACGAAAGTACTTGTTTGTGTAAATGAACCCCGTCCTGCTGATTTGGCAGGTCTGAGAGCAGAGGCACTGGTTATTGCTCCAATCGATAATGAGCCTGAATCTGACTTGCTTAGATGGGCGTCTAAAGAAAAAATATCTATTTTTTCCATGAATCTTATTCCTCGTATTAGCCGAGCCCAAAGTATGGATAGCTTATCATCTCAGGCAAACCTCGCCGGATACCGGGCAGTTATAGAAGGGGTATGTCATTTTAATCGTGCTATTCCTATGATGATGACAGCTGCTGGCATGATTCATCCCGCCAAAATACTGGTTCTCGGTGCCGGTGTTGCCGGGTTACAAGCTATTGCCACAGCTAAACGCTTAGGTGCTGTCATTTATGCCTTTGATGTTCGCCGCGCCGCTAAAGAACAAGTTGAAAGTTTGGGGGCGGAATTTATTGAAGTGAGTGGCGGGCAAGACAATGAAACAAGCGGTGGTTATGCTAGCGAGACTTCGGAAGAATATCAGCGTTTACAGGCAGAACTTATCGATAAATACGCTAAACAAGCTGACATTGTTGTATCAACGGCTTTGATCCCAGGACGAAAGGCCCCCCTTTTACTTAGAAAAAAAACAATTGAAGAAATGAAACCAAACTCTGTTATTGTCGACCTTGCAACCTCGCGCGGGGGAAATAGTGAATTATCAAAGCGCGATAAAATCGTAAAAACTAAAAATGGCACTACAATAATCGGTTATAGCAACATAGCCGGCCTTATCCCGGCAACAGCCAGTGAACTCTATGCCAACAATCTTGTACATCTAGTGACCTTATTGGCGGCGACGCCTCCTGATTTAACTTTCAATGATGAAGACGAAATCATTAAACAGGCCATGCTTTGTCATGATGGTAATTATTTACCCTTCCAAAAGGCCAAGGAAACATAAAATGACTAGTATAAATACCTTGAATAACCCCTACATCGCTATACTGACAATTTTTATACTAGCCTGTTTTGTCGGTTATTACGTCGTTTGGAAAGTTACTCCTGCACTGCATACTCCCCTGATGTCAGTGACTAATGCAATCTCTTCGATCATCGTTCTGGGTGCATTAATTGCCACCGGTACACAATTCACAGGCCCAATCACTTACCTTGGGGGCTTAGCAATTTTTATCACAGCTATTAATATATTTGGCGGCTTTGTAGTGACTCAACGTATGTTGCGCATGTATAAAAGCTCGCGTTAATTCGGTAGGAAATTGCCTTAGGACGGATATCCATGACTTCATTAGTTCCATTTTTATACCTGATAGCTGCAATATGTTTTATTTTAGCGCTGAAGGGACTTGCTAGCCCTTCTACCTCCAGAAGAGGTAACCTCCTGGGAATTTGTGGTATGACAATAGCCATAATTTCTACGTTGATGATGCCATCAGTCCATCATCATGGGTTGCTAATAATACTTATTTTGGCAGGCGGTGCCCTGGGTACGCTCATAGCACTCAAAATAAATATGACGGCTATTCCTCAGTTGGTTGCGGGGTTCCATTCACTTGTTGGTTTAGCAGCAGTGCTCGTGGCTTTTTGCGCCTTTTTATCCCCGGATTCGTTTCAAATTGGTACACCAGGTCATATTGAAACAGCCAGTTTAATAGAAATGAGTCTTGGGCTTATTATTGGTGCCATTACATTTTCTGGTTCTATTATCGCCTTTTTAAAACTGCAAGCCTGGATGACCGGACAACCTCTGCGCTTTAAGGGTCAAAAATTTATTAATTTAATCATAGCGTTAGCAATTGTAGCCTTGCTGATCTCTTTTATAATGCAACAATCTCTTTACAGTTTTATTTTACTTGCGTCACTTTCCTTCATTCTCGGCTTTTTACTGATAATTCCTATTGGCGGCGCAGATATGCCTGTAGTTATTTCAATGTTGAACTCTTATTCAGGGTGGGCAGCAGCTGGTATTGGCTTTACTCTGAGCAATCATTTATTAGTTATTACTGGCGCCTTGGTGGGTGCAAGTGGAGCTATCTTAAGTTACATCATGTGTGTTGGGATGAAC
>JACCSX010000290.1 GCA_013812775.1 Tatlockia sp.
CTGTCGCGCGCAACCGCTACAATTAGTATTGATACTGGACTTGCTCATATGGCAGCCATGTTCAATATACCTAATGTCTGTATCTATGGCTCATCAGACCCTGGTCTCTGTGGAACAATTGGCAACAAACAGGTTCACCTAACCGCTAGTGGACCCTCCTGCTCACCTTGTTCACGAGCTAAATGTACCTATGAAGGTGTGTCTCAGAATAAACCTGCTTGTCTTGAAACAATCAAACCAGAACAGGTTTTATCTTCTTTTTATGGATTATTGGCCTAAGTTTGCAATCAATTCATCAAAAAAACCTAGGCCTAATAGAATTGGTTTCTACAGTAGATAAAATTTGTTTTTGATGTTGCGACGGTGGAGCAAACATACCACCTTTAGCAAGAATTTGAACCGGTAAGATTTTAGTGGAAGTTATTAAATTAAGTGCTTCGCAGGTTTTTTCTCTTGCTTGAGTTACAAGAGGGAAAAAATTATTATTCTCTATACGTAGCGTATCTAAATCAATTACTTTTTTCTTTGCTTCCAAGGAAAACTGGGGAATTATTTCACAATCATAAGAGGACTTTCCTAAATTATGAATTTGGGCCGCTCGCCTAAGTAGAGCAGCTAATCCATGAGGCGCATTCCCAATTTCGACTGCTTTAAATAATCTAAAAATACTTTCAATTTCCTGGTTAGTTAAACGCTCTCTATTGTCATATTGTTCTATCATAATTTTAGAAATTTCAAGGTCAACTTTCGTAGGCTCGAAGAGTGAACAAGCATTCCTAAGATTCGTACATAAGTCATAAATTCTTTGCCCTGAACATAAGGAACCGACCATATCTATTTGGGTGGTTTTTTTGCCTTTTGCGTTTTCATTTAAAATAAAATTCATTACATGAGCATCGTGAGGAACTACATTCGCTTTTTTTAACCCAAATACTTTTATATAGTCATTCTTAAAATCTATAATTTGTTGGTAAATAGAGGAAAAAGTACCATTAGAAAGCCATATACAAAGGGTATTAGCCTCAGTAAGTTGATGTATATGGTTGCCAATTTCTGTTAATTTCCTATCTAAAATACCTGACATTTTTGCTTTTCTGAGAGAAGCACCAAAGGTTTCTTTATTAAATTCGCTATACCCATTTTTAAAAATCTGCTCAGCAAATAAGCTTTGTAAATAGAGAATATTGCTTTGTTGATTTTGTAATGATATTTCATCGAATAATTGCGGATAATCTTCAAAATATAGGCATAGATTATGAATCTGTTGAGCCATCGTTGTTTGTAATTCAGATAAAGAAAGATCTGCAACTAAATTTAAATCCTCGATTAGATCTTGATAAGGTCTTGGGATTGAACGCATTCCTTCGCCACTTAAATTGGCTAGATG
This sequence comes from Tatlockia sp., assembly GCA_013812775.1. Lineage (GTDB taxonomy): Bacteria > Pseudomonadota > Gammaproteobacteria > Legionellales > Legionellaceae > Tatlockia. The sequence continues at coordinate 1,388 of JACCSX010000290.1, forward strand.
TTCTGGATAGAGCTTGGAAAATTCATCGCCTGCTTTTTGTACATCGATAATACAATTTACCATTTCAAAAGGAACTCCCTTTGGGTAATTAGTTAAATTATAAGGATTCGCAGGAGAATTTTGCTTCAAAACGTCGTCTTTCATCGAAAAATCTTTTCCTGTTAATGTGGTAACCAGACTGATTTGATGATTTACAAAATCGGAAGGAATAAGGAAATCTCCCACTTGAACAGGCAATACAGGAGACTCTTCCACATTTAATGTCAAGATACATTTTGCAGAATTTGGATGGTTTTGATCCAAAACATGCTTATCATGCATAAAACCCATAAAGGCATAGATTGCTTTTTGTCTTAATTTAATGACCGATGTTAAAGGCCGATCTTCTCTCTCAATTTTAAAGAAAAATGCATTATCCTTAGCTAAGGTCACCATAAAGCCAAAACTTAACAAGCCACCATTCACTGCCTCAATGTGAGCCTTATTAAATTCATTGCCGTAAAAATAGCTTAAAATGGCGCGTATAGTGGGATAATTCTCAGCTTTCTCTTTTTCTAAAATTAAATGCAGCATTTTTGTTCTCCAACTTCGTTATCTGCAGACAGTAAATTTACTGCCTGGTCTACTAAACAATGGGCTAAATAAAACCCCACAATATGACTTAAACCACTGGTTGCGAAGTTATAAGGATCTGAAATTAAACCATCTAAACCGGCAACCGCTTGAAAAATTTGTTTGTCAAAAGAACTCAGTGAATTATCAGGCAGATTAAATAGGGCAATGTATAATAAAGCAGCAGGCAAATTCACTGATGCAATAGAGGCCGCAGCAATGCCTTGAACAGCCAATTTGATTTCCCATTCTCCCATCCCTTGTTTGAAGAAAAGATGGCTTATAGATTTTTGCAGTAAACCATCTCGGAATCCGCGAGTAAAACCCGATTGCATGGGTGATATTAGCGATTTAGTTTCTGATGAAACAGGAACCAGTTCGGTATTTTTTTCAGCTGGCAAGGTTATATTTTTTGCAGAAACAAGTGAATCATCTGCAAAAAATGGTTTAAGATAATTTTTGAGAAGATATAATTCATTTAATAAATAAAAAAGAGCTGGCTTTCTTTGAATTCCTGCAGAAATTAGATCCTCAATAGCATAAGAATTAGAAGCTAATAAAGGGATCGATTCTTGTTCAAATTCCAACTCTTTAAAATTTTTAACTAAATCAATGGTTTGTTGCATACATAAAGCCATATTTTCAGGTGAAATTGTGATTAAATCCACATTTTTAAAGGCTTTAGGATTAGAGTTGACTAAGGTTTCTCCATGAGCTCCAATAGCGATAGCTACGTTTATTCTCTTAAATATTTTTTCACCCCATAAGATCCAAGCAGAGGTCAACCCATCATGCCAAGGGTAAGTCCCATTAGGGAAATTTTTAGCATCGATCCAAGGTACAACATCGGTAACATTGGCAAATTGGGCCGCAACAGGATTAGCTATTTTTTGTAATTGCACCACTTGTTTTTTAGTCCATAATAATCCTGGTTTTTGCGTTAAATCCAAGGTAATTAATTCCATAACAATCCCATATTTATCAAGAAAATCAAAAACGCCCTTTGTAGCGTGGGTATCCCAGAAAAAATTGGCTTCAGCATTCATACAAGGTGGGTATTTAGGTGTACAGGTTTTATTGTTATATTTTGGCCAGCCAAATGGAGCATTAGCACCGTTCGAAGGATCTATAATTCCACCCATCGCTACTAATTTAAATTTATGGGCAAAACATCCAGAAGGAAGATTATTTTTCTCACATAATTCTTCAAGGTACATCAAAGATTTATAGACTTCCGTAAGAGCTGCAGTGGAAACCAAAGTAATGGGATTTTCTGCTGAGGCGTTTATTATTAATTCAGCTATAAACTCATAGCCCTTTTTAATCTCTAAGGGAATGGTAACAGGAGGCCAACTTTTTGGGGGCTGATCTGACAAGGCATCACGACCATAAAAATGCGTAGCATTGATGCCCTTATCTACCTCAGTTACATTTTTTTCAAGCCCTAGAGGAGTCAAAGCACCTAGATAAACTTTAATATTTTTTTGTTGAACTAATTCCAATATACGCCGTACATTCCACGCAGTTTGACCTAAAATACCATTGCCAACCGTTGCCACTATACCTGGAATCGTTATAAGCGGATTATTTTTAGTTTGAGATAATATCAATAAATGAGCTAAGGCATCATCTACACCCACATCTGAATTAAAGACAATTGTAAGTTTTTCATTATGAGAAATCGAGGTTGTTTTTTTTTTCATATTAAATCAATTTTAGTTAAATAGAGATGCATTATCGTTTAAAAATATAAGCATAATCACCGTAAGATCTACGGTGAATTATTGTGCGTAATGCGGTAGAAATAATTTAAAGTAATTATCCCACAAGTATAAAGAAAAATTAAAAAAATAAAGGTTAAATTTTTATCAAAAAAATATTGAAATAATAATCCAAATAAAAGCTGTAAAATTGCGCCAATTCCATTAGACATAAGAGATGAAGTACCCATGGTTGTGGAATAGGAATGAGGATGATTTTTATAAAGTAAAGGATAAATTAAATTTTGAGTACACGATCCTAGGCCAAAAACAAAAAAAACAAGGAGAAAACTCACATAAGAATTAAGATGGACAACTAAAAATAGTGAGCAAATTATCAATAGGAAATAAGCACTTAAAAGCACCCAAAAACTTCCGATTTTATCCGCAATATACCCAATAATTGGCGACCCACAAATAATTCCCAGAAATAGAGCACTTGAAAAATAAGCAGCCTGGTCTAAACGAAAATCGGTATGTGACATAAGATAATAATTGCCGAATAAACTCCCTAAAATAAAAACAGGTGTATTTAACAAACCTAGATGCCAACCTGCAAAAAAAGCCTGTTTATTTATAATTTGAGGCATAGAAAAGTTATGATTAATCTTTATGGTTCCTTTCTTTAATCCTATAAACATTATCAATAAACAAAAAATTCCAATACAAGCAACGCACAATAATCCTTGTCGCCAGCCTAAATTCAAAGCCAGTTCTGCGAATAAACTATTGCCTACTATTCCACCTGAAAGCGCTATAAAAATCATCCAACCTATGGTCTTATTTGGGGACTTAGGAAATAAAGTAGCTCCCATGCGCATAATAAGTAATAAAGACCCAGCACTAGCAAGTCCTTGTAAAAACCTTAGCAGGCAAAACATCCATAAAGTGCTAGCATAAGCCATTGCTGCAGTGGAAATAATGGCTAAACTTAATAGAGTTAATCCAATATATCGAGAATTAAACCTATCAAGTAAAATGCCTATAGGAATAAATCCCAAAACATTTCCCCATAAATCCCAAGACGATAGGAAACTCAATTGAAGAGGAGAAATTGCAATATCTCTCAATAAATAAACACCCAATACATTATATAGTGAAAATACAATTAAGTTAAAAAAGGAAAATAGAGAGGCTGCAATTGCAGAAGAGAAAGTTGTCATCTTGGTTTTTAACATAACAAAGTCTGGTATAATTGACAAATAATTGATTATTTGGGATAATTATAAAGCATATTTTTAAAAAAACAATTTATTATGATCAATGAAAATCATTCTTTTTTAAAATTATCTGCTCAAATGGCAGATTTATGTAACCTCATTCGGCCCTTTGGTATTCATCATTTTACCTATTTAAAACAATATCAAAATGGCAAGCGCATTAGTTTATCCAATAAACCATCATGGATTGCAGACTATTATAATCTGGATCTTTATAAGAGTTCTTTATTTGAAAAGCCTTTTGAGGGAACAAAATCCAGTTTTGATCTATGGTTTTCTGATTATGATTTAGACGTATATCGGCATGGGAAACTTTACTATAACACCATGCACAGTATCTCTATAGTGGAATATCAATCATGCAGTTACGAAACCTGGCTTTTCGCCACTACCCCTGACAATGCGCAAGCTATCCACTATCTTTCTAATAACAGGGAGATTCTTTACCATTTTATTTTATATTTAAAAGACGAAGGAAGAGCAATTTTTAAAAGTGCAGAGAAATCTGCCATTGTTATCCCAGAAACAGGATGGGAATCTCCCTGCCTTTCATGGCCTCAAGATGCTGATTACTGTAATAAATTTGAGAAAGAAAAAGCAGCTTTTTTTGCAAAGACACCTATTCATCGGTTTACCTATGATAATAACTTGTCTTTTTCTCATCGAGAAATGGTATGTATTTATCATTTATTAAATTTTAAAACTGCAGCAGAAACAGCTAAGATTATGAATATTTCTCCACGTACAGTAGAGTCCTATTTGGATAATATTAAGAATAAATTAGGTTGCTCAACTCGAGGAGAAGTCTTTCAAAAATTGAAAGATAATCCTTATTGGTCAGCTATCTTCACTTAAAGCAGTTCCCCAAGCCTAACCCTCGCCCTTATCTTAGACGTATATGCCTAAATTACATCTTCTCTACCTTCGCGGCTTGTCAGCGGAATCTAGGATTTCAATACCAATAGATCTCTGGATCCCTCGGACAAGCCCTGAAAGTTCCCCACGATTTTACATATAACCTTAGAGTTTTTGAACAAACAATCCTTAAGACCTACGAACCGCGTTTTATGCGCGGTATCCAGAGCATCTTCCGTGGGGCGCAAAGACTCTGATTAAGAGGGTTTATGGTTCTGGATTCCGCGCATAAAGCGTGGTATCTAGGCGGTTTAATTCCTGTGGATCTCTCAGGGATAAAGCTGCGCTTTAACATGAAGAAATTTCTTCCATAACTTGATAGTAGTGAACCCCGCCTTCCCACAAGGCTAAGGTATCCCCTCATAATTTTATACAATGGTGGCTTTCAATAAAAACCATTAAATATACTTTTTGATTAAAAATCATCTCATTCCCGCCTTCGCGGGAATGACAAATACCTTATTACCTGTTCTTTTATTATCCTAAGATATTGTCTAAAAATATGAGGGGATACCTCAGTCCTCAAGGGAGAAGAGAGCCTCTGGATTAAGTTTACTTATATGATATTTAATTCATCACTAAGTTTTAAATCTTCTACCTCTGCATGCTTAGCTTGATGATTAGCAAAAAAGCCTTTGTTAATTAATGTATTGATCTCGCTCAAAATTTTCATTGAGTGTGTCGTTTCATTTTCAGCCTGTATAGATCGTGGTTTAGCGAGTAATTCTTTATTAATCTGACCATCAGTCCTTTCTTCTTCTTTCCATTTTGTAAAGACCTCACCATAGGCCTGTGCAGGAACCTTAGCCAATTGATCTGCCAGCGTTCTAAACGCTTTTTGTTTGGAAGAACGATCGCCGCCCTCTATAAACCAGCCTGAATTATGAACTTCCTGATCCACTAATTTTCTTATTTGCTGACAGGCAAAATATTCTTTGAATTTATCTATACCTGCATCTTTATGATCTTTGGCAAAGCTAACTACCCATTTGCTATAATGGATTAAACTCTGCATATGACCATGTTGATTGAATTTAGCATGAGTTTGTTGCTCATTTGGTTTTCGATATCCCATTTCTTCTTCCATTTTGTTTAACGCCTTTGTCAAGCCAGGAAGATCTTTGCAATCAGAGATCATTTTATGGTATCTGTCGTTGAGATTCTCGGGTTTAAAGGTTCTTGAAAGAAATGAGTGCCAAGGATTTTGATAACTGTCTATTAACTTGATGAGGATTTTCTTAACATCCGCAATATCCAGATTATCTTTTCTCACAATATATTCTTTAAGTATTGTGTCATATTCAATTAAGGCACGGCGATTAGTAATCAGGTTTCTGAATTGAAATGATTGGGCAGGCCCCATTTTCTGTGCTTCATAGAGCGACTGTCTTTGACCTATTTTGGGGATGATGACAGAGTTTAGAATCAGCTTAACTATTTCTTTCTTATCTAATTGTTTTTCTCCGGCAAACACCATTTTATTAGCTAATTCCGATACCATATTAAATGTCTTCATTTCATGAGCTGGTAAATGAATGCTTCGCCAAATTTCACTTTCCTTAAAAGCAGCAACCAAGCGGTTATAACTAAAGGTTGTATCTTTAAGTCGTAAATTGCCTAGTTTGAAGGTAGAGGTATGATTATAAATTGTTTTAACCTGCTTAGTTTGGTCCTGGAATTCGCCAAAACTCGGTGCTTGGCCCTTCTCCTGAGTCATTTTTTGATAATGACCTAGCAGCATTTTGAAATGCATCTCAATTCCATCAACAGAGGATTGATGGGTCGATTCCATATCTTCACGGCATTCATCAGGACCGCCTGGCTGGATTGAGGTCATGATATTGAAGTGCTCGAATATTGGCCGGGTCAGAGAATCATCCATTAAGGCCGTATCGCCGGCAAAATAGATATCTCCTTCAGCCTTATTATTTGATTCCAATACATAACCATTGAAGGCTGAGCGGTGGGCATCATCTAATCCACGTCCAGACCAGTGTCTTGCAGGTGTGGCCGTTACACGCAGAACCTCATTATTTTTACTGTCTTTAATCTTTGCCTGTTCCCACCATTCCAACTCGACAATATCGGTAAACCCCAATTTAACAAAAAGCTCTTTATCGCCTTGGGGAATAATCATTTTAGGCTGTTGTTTAACTAGACGTTTTAAAGTTGTTTTAGAAACATGATCGAGATGATTGTGAGAAATAATTACCACATCTACCTTCGGTAATCGTGTTGCGCCTTCACCATCAATAAGTTTTCCTTCAGAAGTCATACGCGGATAAATCACCGGAGTCATATTGCCTTCAAAAGGATCTGTCAAAACATGCAAGGGTTTGCCGTTGTTAGGGTAAACAATATAGTTTGTAGCATGGCCAACCCAATAATATTGAGTGCTATTTTCTTTTGGGCCTGCTCTAGGCGTATCATAAGCATAAATGTCACTGTCTAAGTAATCATGCTCTTGATAGCGCGCTGTTTCAAAGATATAAATACCAATTTTAGCAAAGAGCCAGTTAACCAGCCCTTTAAAGCGCTCTAACTGGGTGGAAAAAAATATATTGCCGGCTTCTGCACCATGTTGATGAGCTTTGTCATCATCGGGCGAAGTATAATGGCCTTGGTGAGGGTCATATTGTATTTTGGGAAGCGTATCAATGACTGAGTTTTTGTATAAACTATTAGCTGGGGAAAAATGACCCAAGCGTTTCTGGCTTAGCTCCTGGCGCCCAAGATCTTTTAAATCCAGATTTAACTCCGATATTATTTGATTGTTTTTCAAATTAAGAAAATATTGCATCGTTGATAATAAATTAACATACAGGGGATTATCATAATCTGCTTCATTAGAGGTTAAATGGTCGATAAGGGTTTGGAGATACCCTTCCAGATGATCCGAGCCTGTTTCATAAAACAAGTTTTTGCTGATTTTGTTCTTGTCACGTGTGAATTTTTCTGCCGAGCTTTCGCAGTTGGTTATAAGTAAATCCAGATTTTCTATAGTTTGTAAAATATAAATATCAGAAAGCATAGTATTACTCCGAATTTAGCATAATATTCTAAATTTGGATGGTAACTGCCTTTTATTAAGGCTTTATTAATCATTAGAATTATCTAGACTTTTTTGTTCATATTTAAAACAGCGAATCAATTCTCGTAATCAAATCATTATAAATATTGCCAAAACCACGATTAGACATTATCAATACAGCATCGCCAGGCCGCAGAATTTCTGCTAAGGCATTAATAATTGCATTGGTTGTAGTCAGTACCTGATGCGGGCAACTCCAATCCTTTGCTATTTTGCGAAGATCAAATTGATCAGGATTTAACACAAAGGCACCGTCAACAGGAGCCAGAGCCTCGGCAATTGCGTCTGCATGCACGCCTGTTTTCATTGTATAGGAGGCAAACTCCAGCACAGCAAAGATACGTTGATGGCGACCGCTTTGTTTTAAGGCACCTATTGTTTTAGTAATTGCCGTAGGATGATGGGCAAAATCATCGTAGACCGTAATATCGTGGCGATTTGATTTTACCTCCAGGCGGCGTTTGACTGGTTTGAATTCTGCTAAGGCTCTGGCTGCTACCTCAATATCTATACCGGCATGAAAACTTGCTGCAAGTGCTGCAAGGCCATTTTCTACATTGAATTGACCAATCAATGGCCAATTAACCTCTGCAACCGCCTTAGCCTGATGCCAGACTCGGAAAAACTGGCCACTTGGCTCCAGTAATTCGGCACGCCAGCTTGCATTGCCATCAAGGGCTATATCATCCAATCGACAATACAGACCACGCTCAACTACCTCATTAAGGGCCCTATCATCTCGCGGTTTGATTAGCTGCCCTTTAGCAGGAATGGTTTTTAAAAAATAATGAAACTGTAGCTTAATTGCTGCCAGGTTTTCATAAATATCAGCATGGTCAAATTCAAGATTATTTAAAATTGCAATTTCTGGTCGGTAATGCATAAGTTTAGGGCGTTTATCAAAAAAAGCGGAATCATATTCATCAGCCTCGATAACAAACCATTCGCCCTGTCCCAACTGAGCGCTGGTGTTGAAATTCGGCGCAACGCCACCGATGAGAAACCCTGGTTGCATTCCAGCCTGATGCAGAATAAAGGCCAGCATGGTAGTGGTTGTCGTTTTTCCATGGGTTCCTGAAACAGCAATAACGCGATAGCCAGTTAATATATTTTCCGACAGCCACTGTGGGCCTGAAGTATAATTTTTTCCAGCATTGAGCACGGCTTCAAGCACTGGCATTCCTCTTTTAATCGCATTGCCTATGATGATCTGATCCGCTTGCAAGGCAAGGGCGCTATCATCATAACCCTCAGACCATTCAATTCCTTTTGCTGCCAGTAAATCACTAACAGGTGAATAGCAATTGGCATCGCAGCCGGTTACTTTGTAACCAGCTTCTCTAGCCAGCAAGGCTAAAGCACTCATAAAAGTCCCGCCAATACCCAAGATATGTAAATGCATAGTCTTTCTCATTGCCAAAATGAAACGGTTAAAATATTACAAGCTAATAGACCTAAGCTTGCTAGCACAGCCGGCAAATTATCTAATTCAAGTGCTCGTTTGTAAATATATACTGTCACTACAAATTGCCAAATTGTTAATAATAAAGTTAAAACCAAATAAATAATGCCAACAAAGAGCACGAAAATCTGCTTTAAATCGGCCTTAACCAGCAAAGGTGTAGTAACTAATAAAGGGAAGGCAAACAAGTGAACAATCATGTGACTAGCTAAAAGTGCAGTCAATGTCTGTAAGGCTCTATTTGCTTTGCGGTAGATCTTAAGCAAGAGAAAGGTATATACGAAATAGGAACAAAGTAATGTTAAAGCAGCCATGACTGAAGTTGCCAGGCTGAATTGCTGTTTAAGATCGGCGAGATACCATTGCAAAATGATCAACAGAAAAAACAAAAGAGAAACTATAACCATTAACGCAGGCGAATAAGGGATATTTTCAGGGCTTTCCTTTAAAATAGTTATTCGCCAAAATCGCCTAAACACAGCCTCCCACATAAGAATATCCTATTCTAAATTCCACTTGTCAAAAGCCCCCTCAGATCAACCTCTAAGAGGAATTCGTCTTTTTTTAATACTAACTTGTTCAACAACCGGTTGCTGCCAGGGTCCAGTTACTTTGTAAGTATAACCACTGATATTGTGCATTCCCTGATTAATAATTTTAGACGCAACCAAGGTCGCAAAACCAACTATCGGCCCGCCTGCGATAGTCGCAACAAGCGGTAGGCTTGCTGTTATATGAGGGGAAATTCTTAAATCTACATCATACTTCTGTTTGGCAATATCAAGATTTCCTTTCATCGATGCATAAGCCACCGGGCCGTCAATATAGCTATCCTGGGTCGTCATAATTCCCTTGCTCAGGTCAAAGTTTCCCTGAAACTTATCAAAACTATAACCCGTTTTAGCCAAATCACTGAAGTCTAATTTAAGGCGCCTTGGTATAGTTTGCAGACTAAGTATGCTTAATAGCTTGCCCAGGCCTAATTTCTCTTCAGTCTCCGGACTTAAATTGGTTATCCGTCCGTTCTTAAATTCTATATTAACCTGACCCTTAAGCTTTGCCAGTTGAAAATCAGTTAAGGCCCCAGCCCAGCCACCTTGAAATTGGATTCCGCCCTGTTTCGCTTCAACTGCCGGAAAAATTTTCCAACGTTGCAAACTGGCGGCCAGATCTGAAATCTGCATCGTAGCTTCCAGATTTGTCGAATTTTTCTTCCCATCCTGCGACCATTCCCCTTTTAGATCAAGAAGATAAGAAGGCGTTTTTATTTTGCAATATTCAAGCCGCCAAAGTTTTGTTGAGGACTTGGTTTTTAGAGTTACATCGCCTAAATCCAACGCACCCAATTGGAGCGAAGCAATATGTAAATCAAGGTTTGGTATATCTTTGGTTTGCAAAGTGGAATTTGTTTTATTAGATCTTAGACTTTTTTCAATATGTAATTTATCAAACTCGCCTGTCAGGGTATTGGTTTTTTGCTGATATCGTAATTTTGCTTCCAAATTGGCTTCTTTAAATTGAATAGACCAATCGTCATCTGCTGCTTTAGCGGCTTTAATGTCCAGGTCCTTATAATTTTCCTTCCAGATCTTAGCCTGCAAAAGCTTAATATCAATCAAATTTAGTGCGTTCATAAATCTGCTTTCTACTTTTATTTGAGGCAGTTTTGCCTTTATATCAAGCCAGGACTGCAAATCGAAAGAGTCGAGCGAACCTACAAGTTGTAACCCGGGGCGACTATGTTTCAGTTTAGAGTCAGCACTACCCAGGCGAATCTCACCTTCTTTCAATTCAAAAAGGTCTTTAGAACTGGAAAAGGATAAATCAGAACTTAAACGATTATCGTAGTTCAAACGCATTCTCACTTTTTGAGAATTAAAATCAACATCCAGAGTGATGGGCGTTTCAGTTTCAGCCGCTTTACCAAGGGGAGGAGGTAAATCAATCCCCAGTCCAGCTAAAGAACTTTGCACATTTAAATGAGCTAAAGCCTTGGGATCATCGGTCAATTTAAGAGTACTTTGCACCCACAAGGAGCCGTGCATTAATGCAAAAACAGGTAAATTCAGTTTCTTGCTTAAGGCTTCAGCGGTTGCCTGTCCTGCAATTTTTACTTCCGTATAAGAAATCGGTTCATGAATTGATTTGACAATCAGATTAGCCGGACAATTGAGAATAGTTGTTTTTAGATTTGAATTAAGAATACCTGCCTGATTAAATTGCAGAAACCCAGTCAAATTGTTCAACTCAATCTCATCCAAACTATGATGCACCGAGACTTGATTATTTTGAAAATTAATATCACCCACAGCTAGAATTGTATTATTTTCGGGATATAGTGGTGCCTCTAATTTTAGGTCAAGTTTTAGCAATCCCTGCATTTTTAAAATGGATAGAGCAGATAATTTTTTGTTTAAAGGGGAGGCCATCAAAATGCTTAATAATTTAGCTGCTTTTGCCTCGGTCTGGGTACGGTACAGCAAAACTTCTTTATCTAGACCAATGTCATCAATTCGGATAGTGCTATTATGACTGATTATCCCTTGAATATTTGAATTGAGAATATCGGCTTCCATGTTACGTTTATCAACGCGCATGTAAACATCCAGATCTCTCGCTAGCGGCCAATTTCGAGCAAAGGCTAAATCAAGACCGTTGAAATGCGTATTAACCGTGAAGGTACCAGGTTGCTTATCAAAAGGAAAATCAGCTAGAGCTCCATTGACAACCAGTTCGCCACTTAAATTGCTAATACGTTTTACATCCTTTTTAAGCCAGGCTTCAAATTTTGGTTTTAAATGCTTTCCTGGCACATAAGGCAATAAGTATTGTGCATTACTTCCTGAAAATTCCGCTTTCAGATTAAGTTGACTAGGGGAATTGTTTGAAATTTTATCAACCAAACCCTTGGCATTCACCAAGAGATTGGGGTGGTTAACAATAAAACGTTCTAAATTAATACGTAAACCATCATTTTCCTGACGCCAATTAAAGGCAGTATCCAAAGCAGATAGCATTATTGGTTTTTGTTTTTTAGGACTAATTAGAATTTTCTCGCCAGCCAATTCTAATTGCCCTTCTTTTGGCTGCCAATAGAGTGCGCCTGAGAGATTGTCCATGCCAGGTTTTTTGTTAAATTCCTGCCAGCCTAAATCTGAGAAACGAGTAAGGATAGAATCAATGCCAGCGGGTTTGAATTGAATCTGAGTGTCATAAAAATGGCCATGTGGTTTTGCAGCCAGTATAGTCGTTAGGGCTTCAGGCCAGATGAGAGAGGATTTTAGTAAAGGCTCCAGCAAGATATTTTTTACAAAAACAAAATAGGCCTCATTCACATTTCGATAACGGATTAAAAAGGAATTTTCTGGCCAAGTTGTTTTGTCAATGCCTAAACGCACCTGATCGCCAGCAAGTTGCCAGCCTTCTTCCGTTGGCTTCCAAGCCAGATTTGCCTTAAAAGTTCGGATTGATTGTTTTTTTTGAGTCTGCCTGTCAAACCAGGCAAGATGACGAAACCGCAGTTTAGCTTGCACAAGCTTTAACTGCCCCTTTGTTATATCGGCCCATAACTGTAAATTACCTTGACCATCCTGCGGTTGAAAACGAGCTTGAGGAGCAAATCCCAGCCACTGAAGAGGGACCAAATGTTGCACAGCGAAAAAAATTTGGCCTGTAGTTTTATTTAGAGCATAAGGATCGAGAATCAAATCTGCAAGCAATTGAAAATTAGTAGGCGTGGCTTGCTCGAGGCTTCCCCTACCTTTGATATAGTAATGCCCAGACCGATTGGCAATATTAAGGTTCAGCTCTGTCAGGGGTATAAGTGTACCATCCTGCATATAAACATGGGCCGAAAGATTCTTAATGATAATTTTTTGTTGCCCTAAAATCCAGGCAAGTATGGGCTGGTAGGTTGTAGGATTCCAATTCAATTTGTGATTATCAAGTCCATCAATACCATCAACTTGCCAATAGCCATTCTGTTGATGAAGTCTTAAATTTAAATCTTCAATTAAAAGGATTCCGGGCTGAATCTGCCAATGCCAAAGTGAAGAAAGAATATCTATACCAATTAATAGCTTAGATAATTGAACAGCAACTTGTTTACCATCTGAAATAGAGATTTGATTTAATTTGACAACGGGTTCAAACCAATACCAGCCAGTTTCCATAGCATTAATGGTAACTTTTTGACCCAACACCAGTGATAACTGTTGTTCTACCTCAGTCTTATACTGTTTAGCCCAGGGGGTTAAAGCGCGAAAAAGACTTGATATAACAGCTGCTGTAATAATCAGGAATGCCAGAATTACCCAGCAACGTTTTAAAAATTTAGTCAATGTGTTTTGTCGTATTATAGGCAAAGGATTAACTATATCATTTTTTTGCGCATGATTATCAATTTCTTTCCAGTTTTGCAAAATTCTTTCTCAGTCATTTACAAGTACACTATCCGAGCCGCGAGCCTGATGTAGGCCCAAGCGGCTCAGATTTACCGACTTACCTGGTTAAACTTTATAACCTTCTTCCCTCATTTTGGCTAATTTATAGCGCAGGGTACGTTCACTAATATTTAAAATAGCAGCGACTTGTTGCCTGTTGCTCTGATGAGCCTTTAACGTTTTCTCAATCAAATCGAACTCATGATTTTGTAAACTCTTGGAATCTGCTTTAGCATCAGCCTGACTTTCATTTGCGGGCTTTGAATCTTCGGCTTCCTCGGAACAAGGCAAGGAGGGTAACTGTAAATCAGGTACCTCGATAATACCGTTTGACTGCAGAACCAGAGCACGTTGCACGACATTATCCAACTCACGTGCATTGCCAGGCCAACTGTACTCAAGCAAGGCTTTATTGGCTTCATCACTAAATGCAGGGATTAAGGGATAGGTATTCTGACAATGGCGTCGTATCAAATAATTTGCCAAAGGTATAATGTCGCAATTACGTTCTCTTAGTGGTAGCCAATGCAAGGGGAAAACATTTAAGCGATAAAACAAATCCTCACGGAAACGACCCGCTTTAACTTCATCAAGTAATTTTCTATTGGACGTTGCTAATACTCGGACATCAAGATTTATTAATTTATTAGCGCCTATACGTTCTACTTCCTTTTCCTGTAAGACACGCAATAATTTAGCCTGCAGTCCCAAACTCATTTCACTCACTTCATCAAGCAACAGAGTTCCACCTTGGGCCTGCTCAAATTTACCTGGAGTGGCTTTGTATGCACCCGTAAAGGCTCCTTTTTCATAGCCAAACAGAGTTGCTTCCAGCATCTGTTCAGGAATTGCAGCGCAGTTGATAGCAATGAAGGGATGATTACGCCTTGATGAATGATCATGGATGAAATGCGCTAAAACCTCTTTACCAGTTCCACTTTCGCCGCTAATCATGACACCGACATCAGACTGAGCAACCCGTAAGGCCATGGAAAGTAAGGCCTGGCTTTTTGGATCCTGGGCAACTGGTTGGCTATCATCCTCTGTCATCGCTGGTTTAATATAACGATTAATTTTTTCAGTCAAGGCATGGGCGCTAAAAGGCTTTTGTAAATAATCAACTGCACCATGACGCATGGCAGTAGCAGCGTCTGCTACCGAACCTTGTGCTGTCATGAGAATGACCGGAACGCCAGGATTGCGACGTTGTATTTCAGCAAGTAAGTGCTGACCTTCAGCCTTGTCTATGCGAATATCGGTCAAGACAATTGCGGGACTGTGGCGTTCAAGCATGGCTAGTGCTTCTTTACCATCTTTTGCAGCCAAAAAAGAATGCCCGGCAAGATTCATCGTTTCTGCGAGCGCTTCTCGTAAAACAGGATCATCTTCAACAATTAATACATCACTCATGGCCAAATCCCTTAGACACGTTATTCAACTTTGCCCTGATAAAGACTCTAACTATAGGGTCCCCTATCTCACCATCTTAAGTCTTATTATCAGATGGTTATATTACAGCCTACCTTAGTCACGGATTCATTTCTAGTTTTAAACATTCAAGCTTCTACTATTCGTGATAATTCCTGTATCATTTAACATTCGTTTAAATAGATGTAGGAAAGCACATGCAAGGCATGGAACATTTATTGGATTTTGTATTACATATTGACGCTTATTTGTTTAATTTTGTTTCAGCCTACGGAACCTGGACTTATCTTGTATTATTCTTCATTATTTTTTGCGAAACAGGGTTGGTTATAACGCCCTTCCTTCCTGGTGACTCCTTGCTTTTTGTTGCGGGATCAATTGCCGCTCAATCTGGAGAGCCCTTATCTATAGTGCTACTTTTCTTCTTGTTAGTTATCGCATCGATTCTGGGGAATCAACTTAATTATTTGATTGGCAGAAAAATTGGACCGCGTGTTTTTACAGCAGAAGGTTCTTGGCTATTTAATAAAAAGTATTTAGAGGATACCCGTTGCTTTTATGAAAAACACGGCGGCAAGACTCTTATCTTTGCCCGCTTCATGCCTATTATTCGCACCTTTGCCCCTTTCGTAGCCGGGATAGGATATATGCGTGCTTATCAATTTTCACTTTATAATATTTCCAGTGCTTTTCTGTGGATTGGCAGCTTGTTAGCTTGTGGGTATTTTTTTGGTTCTCTACCCTGGATTAAAAACAATTTTTCAATTGTCATTTATGGTATTATTTTGCTATCGCTTACCCCGCCAATATTTACTTTTCTTTATAGGAAACTTAATGTTAGATCTGCGTCGTCCCGGGAGTAGTAACACTGCATTAGGTTAATGAAGATAGCTCCCTTATGCCTATGTCCCGCGGCTTGCCCCTAAGACTTCCACAGGAAAATTAAACCCCTAAGTACCGCGCTTTATGCGCGGTATCCAGAACGATCAACTCTCTTGATCAGAGTCTTTGCGCACCCAAGGAATATACTCTGGTTACCGCGCATAAAGCGCGGCACGTAGGTCTAAAGGATTGTTTATTCAAACTCTAAGTTAACAAATTTCCTGTGGATCTCTAGGGACAAGCCGCAGAGCGTAGAGAATGGATGATGCAGGCGACCACTAAGCTCTATTTTTTTCCTGCTTCCTTATCCAATTCACGTAAAAAAACCATCTTCTCGGCAATCTTAGTTTCCATACCTCTCGGCACAGGCTCATACCAATTAGGCTCTTTCATTCCTTCCGGTAAATAAGTTTCACCGGCTGCATAAGCATAAGGCTCATCATGGGCATAACGATAAGCATGGCCATAACCTAAGTCTTTCATCAATTTGGTTGGGGCATTGCGTAGATGGATAGGCACTTCACTGGATTTTTCCTGTTTAACATAGGCCATTGCCTTGTTAAAGGCGAGGTAACCAGCGTTGCTTTTCGGAGCTATTGCAAGATAAATTATGGCTTGGCCTAAGGCTAATTCACCCTCTGGAGAGCCTAAACGTTCATAAGTCGCAGCAGCGTCATTAGCGATTTGCATTGCCCTTGGATCTGCAAGACCAATATCTTCCCAGGCCATTCTCACAATACGTCGAATAAGATAGTGGGGATCAACTCCACCATCGAGCATGCGACAAAACCAATAGAGTGCTGCATCAGGATTGGATCCGCGTACTGACTTATGAAGGGCTGAGATTTGATCATAAAAATTTCCCCCCCCCTTATCGAAACGTCGACCACTGGGACTCAGGGCATTTTGAATTAATTGAGCTGTAATCTCTTCTGTACCCTCTGCATTTGCAGCAGTATTCAGTTGCTCTAACAGATTAAACAAACGGCGTGCATCACCATCGGCATAGGTTACAAGGTGTTCAATTGCCTGTTTGTCAAACTTAAGATGAGTTAATACTTTTTCACGAGCACGGGAAAGTAATAGCTTCAGCTCAGGCTCCGACAAAGGCGTTAACACATAAACCTGAGCTCGGGATAGGAGTGCTGAATTCACTTCAAAAGAAGGGTTTTCTGTCGTTGCCCCAATAAAGGTGACGAGTCCAGACTCCGTAAATGGAAGTAGTGCATCTTGCTGCGACTTATTGAAACGATGGATTTCATCGATAAAGAGTAAGGTATGTCGGTCTAGACTAAGGTTTTGCTTAGCCTGCTCGACTGCAGCACGGATATCTTTTACCCCGGAAAAAACAGCGGATAGTGCTATCCATTCACAATCAAAGGCCTCAGCACTTAAACGTGCCAAGGTGGTTTTACCCACACCCGGAGGCCCCCATAAAATCATGGAATGCGGTATTCCCGACTCAAAAGCTAGGCGCAGCGGTTTACCAGGAGCAAGTAAATGGGCTTGTCCAACCACCTCATCCCAATGCTTGGGACGCAATAATTCAGCGAGAGGAGCCTTTGGCTCTGTCGCAAATAAACTCATTGTTGCACGACATCAATCCCTTTCGGGGGCTTAAATTGAAACAGAGAGGCAGCAACCTTAGGGTTGGTCTTAACCTTTGTTAAATTTACAATGGTATGCTGTCCTAGCTGATCGTACATTTCAATGTCAGTTAAAACGTTATTAGCAAAAATTAATTTTAAACGCTGAAAATTGGCCTTATCTGATTTGGAATGTAAATCATAGGATTGATTAGCGCCTGAACCATTGGCAGTAACCTCAAAATCACGAGTGACTGTATTATCATAACCGCTTAAAAATAAAGCCGCAGTTCCTCCCATTCCTTCATCCTGCTTTTTAACTGTAACCTGTTCTAAATCCACATCATAAACCCATAATTTTTTACCATCAGCAACAACAAGTTGTGCCATAGGCTCTTTTGTTTGCCAGCGAAAACGGCCGGGACGCTCAAGCGCCATTGTGCCAGAGGAATGTGAGATCTCTCGTTCTTTGCTCTTTACCACCTGTTTAAACTGGGCTGTCAGAGTCCGCATAGCATTCAACTTAGCTTGTAAATCCTCACCTGCAGATTCACTAAAAGCCACAGCACTAAAGGCTAAACTTAAAAACAAAATAAAATTTCTCATCACTATTCCTCAGTTACAGTAGATACTAGTACATCACGAAAACCGCCATCTAAAGGACCAACGATGCCAGTTCGCTCCATTTCTTCTACAACTCTTGCAGCTCTGTTATATCCTATTTTAAAACGACGCTGCACAGCTGAAATACTCGCCTTTCTTGTTTGAATTACAAACTCAACAACCTGATCATAGAGTGGATCAGCATCTTCAGTATCCTGTCCTTCTTCAATAAAGCCACCTTCAAGGCCATCTCCTGTAGAGAGAGTAATTTCATCAATGTATTGAGGCTCGCCACGTGAGCGACAGTCGTCAGCAATGCGATGCACTTCTTTATCATCCACAAAGGCCCCGTGCACGCGCAAAGGCGCACCGCTACCAGGAGCTAAATACAGCATATCGCCATGGCCAAGTAATTGTTCAGCACCTTGTTGATCAAGGATGGTACGTGAGTCGATTTTTGAAGAAACCTGAAAAGACATCCGTGTTGGAATATTGGATTTAATTAGTCCAGTCAGAACATCAACCGATGGCCGTTGAGTTGCCAGAATTAAATGAATACCTGCGGCACGTGCTTTTTGTGCGATTCTTGCAATCAATTGTTCAACTTTTTTGCCAACCACCATCATCATGTCAGCTAATTCATCAATCATTACTACTATATAGGGCAGTGTTTCTAAAAGCGGCGCTTTCTCATCCATGGAATCGATTGGTTTCCAGAGCGGATCATGCAAGGGACTACCCTTCGCCGCAGCTTCAATTATTTTGCTATTAAACCCCGCCAGATTGCGCACCCCTAAAGCAGACATCAGGCGATAACGCCTTTCCATCTCACCAACACACCAGCGTAAAGCTGAAGCCGCTTCTTTCATGTCGGTGACCACAGGCGTTAAAAGATGTGGAATCCCATCATAGATGGACAATTCCAGCATTTTTGGATCCACCATGATCAAGCGTACTTCCTCTGGTGTCGATTTAAAAAGCAGGCTTAAAATCATGGCATTAATGCCTACCGATTTACCGGAGCCGGTTGTTCCGGCAACTAGTAAATGAGGCATTTTTGCTAAATCAACAACCATAGGATGACCAGCAATATCAACGCCTAAGGCCAAGGTCAAAGGTGAATGGGCCTGCTGGTAAACATCGGCCGAAAGCACCTGGGATAAACGCACCATTTCACGATGTTGGTTAGGTAACTCCAGACCCACCACTGTTTTCCCTGGTATAACCTCCACTACGCGAACAGAGGTAACAGAGAGAGAACGGGCTAAATCCTTAGCAAGTGCAGTAAGTTTGGAGACTTTAATACCTGCTGCCAATTGCAATTCAAAGCGTGTAATCACAGGTCCTGGATGCACGGCAACAACATCTGCCTGTATACCAAAATCTAGTAAATGCTGTTCAACTTCGCGAGAAACATTTTCCAATTCCTGATGGGTATAACCGCCCATCGGTTTGCCAGGCAGCCCCTTATCAAGCAAACTTAAAGAGGGTAAACCACCAGTAGAGATGGATGACTTTGAGCTACGAGATTCTCTAGGTTGCTCCTTCGAAATCTCTTTTGCCGGTTTTGCAGCAGCAGATAAGGTTGAAATCATAGGGGAGGTATTAGAGACAATAGAACCCAAGCTTAAAGCTTCTGCGCTTATCTTTGGGAGTAATTTAGTTTCTGATTTCTCTATTTGAACAGGGGATAATTTGGGGGCCGTTTTGCTCATGGTAATAGAGGATTCTTTACCGCCAAAATCCTTTATCTTTGTTATAAAAGCCCGGAAGCTGAGGTCTAAAGTATGGAAAACTCTATTAAAAATAACCAGGGATAAATTACCCAGCTTTTCCGTAGCATGCACCCAGGACAGGCCGGTCAATAAGGTTACGCCAGCTAAAAAAATCGCCAATAAAAGCAAGGTAGCCCCTTTGATGCTCATGGCATATTCAAATCCATCAGAGACAAAACTCCCAAGGACGCCACCGGCGCTGTGATAGATATCGATAGCCTGAATTTGCGGTTCTAAACTCAAAAGACCACAACCACCAATCATTAAAAACACCAACCCAGAGCCTCGTAAAAACATCGCAGCTCTATTTACTATTTGCAGAGTACGATGGTCTTTTACGATAAACCATGCCACATAAGCTACACAGATAGGCAGGAGAAACGCCAAATAGCCAAATACAAAATACAGGGCATCGGCAATATAAGCACCAACCTGCCCTCCTGCATTGGCAATTTCGGTATTTGCTTTGCTTACATGCGTCCAGCTTGGGTCAGATAATTCGTAAGTGCACAATGAAAGTAAAATGAACAAGGCACAAGCAGACACGAAGATAAAAACACCTTCACTGATACGCTTGAAAAAGAAATTTGGCAGGTTTTTTTTAGGGTTTCTTGATTGGTTACCCACTTGTTGTTTTCCCATAGACTTTTAATGTTTGTTATTTTGTCATAATATTTGCCATCTTAACATAATTAATGAGGAAGGCAGAGATAATGAGCAAAAGCAATCACCATAGGTTGATAATTCTTGGCTCTGGCCCTGCGGGATACACTGCAGCAGTCTACGCAGCCCGAGCAAACCTAAAGCCGGTACTCATCACAGGAATGCAGCCTGGTGGTCAATTGACCACCACAACCGAGGTAGATAATTGGCCCGGTGATATTGAGGGATTAATGGGACCTGCCCTTATGGAGCGTATGCATCAACATGCTGAACGTTTTGAAACCGAAATCATTTTTGATCACATTACAAATGCCGATTTGCAACAACGCCCCTTTGTTTTGAAAGGCGATAGTGAAACCTATATCTGTGATGCCCTCATCATCGCTACTGGAGCCTCTGCCCGTTACCTCGGTCTTGAGTCAGAGAAAGCTTACCAGGGCCGCGGCGTTTCAGCTTGCGCAACCTGTGATGGCTTTTTTTATCGTAATAAAAACGTCTGCGTGATCGGTGGTGGGAATACTGCGGTTGAAGAAGCACTTTATTTATCAAATATTGCGGCCTCTGTAACCTTGATTCATCGACGCGACAGCCTGCGTTCTGAAAAAATTCTACAAGATAAACTTTTTGAAAAAGCGAATTCAGGCAATATCAAACTTATCTGGCATCATACCCTCGATGAAGTACTTGGTGACTCTATGAAAGTGTCCGGTGTTCGTATCCGAAATGTGCAGGATAACTCCGTACAGGAACTTAATGTTGATGGCGTTTTTATTGCTATTGGTCATGATCCTAACACCGCCCTATTTAAGAATCAGCTTAAAATGAAAGATAACTATTTAATCATTAATTCGGGTCTAGAAGGTATGGCTACTGCAACGACAATTCCCGGCGTCTTTGCCTGTGGTGATGTAGCAGATCACGTTTACCGACAAGCGATTACCTCTGCCGGCTTTGGCTGCATGGCAGCCCTTGACGCAGAAAAATATTTAGATGGTTTGGGAGAAGGCAATTAAGTTGCCCGCTTTTTTGTCCGCTAACGATTTTAGTTTCCCTGATCCGGAATCTTTTGGTAAAGAGGGACTGGTGGCCATAGGCGGTGACTTGTTGCCACAACGTATTCTCTCTGCTTATCAACAAGGCATTTTCCCCTGGTTTGGTTCAGGGGACCCCATTCTTTGGTGGTCGCCAGATCCCAGACTTCTTTTAAAACCAGCTTGCTTTAAAACCTCACACAGCCTGAAGCAATCCCTTAAAAAACCGTATAGCTTTAAAATTGATACCGCCTTTGATGAAGTAATTCGTGCCTGTGCAAATACGGATGAACGCATCAATAACACCTGGATAAATGAGGAGATGTGTGAGGCATATATTAAACTGCATTTGCAAGGTTATGCTCACTCTTTTGAAATTTGGAATGAAGATATTTTGGTTGGCGGTTTGTATGGACTAAGCCTCGGAAATGCTTTTTTCGGTGAATCCATGTTTCATCATCTACGGGATGGTTCAAAACTGGCAATGTTTCACCTTTGCCAAACCCTTTCCTCTTTGCATTTCGATTTTATTGATTGTCAATTGCCAAGCCCTCATTTGCAGAGTTTAGGTGCAAAAAAAATCAGTCGAAACAAATTTCTGCATCTTTTACAAAAATCCTTAGAGCAACCTACTCGACGAGGGCTTTGGACAAATTTAAGCTATTGACATCTTTACTCTGTTTCAAAATAATAGTTTTTTGGCTTAAACGAGCACAATATCAACTGACTTTAGATTGAAAATGTTCTTACTGGGCTAAGTTCCAGTAAATTTTTTACTAAAATCAAGCTACTTTGCGAAAGTGCCGATTGCCATTTACAAAGTTTTAGTGCATTATTTGCGCTTTATTTCTGATACATTTTTGAGAGACCCATGGCGAAAGAAGATCACATTGAAATGCTTGGCACCGTTATCGACACTTTACCCAATACCATGTTTCGAGTAGAGCTGGAAAACGGCCACGTAGTGACTGCTCATATTTCTGGTCGTATGCGTAAAAATTACATTCGCATCCTAACAGGAGACAAGGTAAAAGTGGAACTAACACCTTATGACCTAAGCAAAGGACGTATAATCTTCCGCGATAAAAATTAATTTCTACAAGTGAACAGCCTATTTTGAGTAACTAATGTGCCTGGCTTGGGTGGTGGATGCTTCTTTTCACCAAGCTGGGCTTTTTTATTGTCAATTAAAGAATGTTCCGTCTGATAGATTCCCATTAAAACACCTACTCATCCCGAGCGCAGCGCGGGATCTCCTGTCGCATCAAAGTGCTAAAATTCTAAGATCCCTCGCTACGCTCGGGATGACGTGGGAATCAATCTAATGGCCAGCAATCATCATTTGTTCGAGCAGAACCGAACCGCAGCGGGTAGAAATATTAGGATTTAGATCATTGCCGACAGCAACTATAGATCTGAACATATCCTTTAAATTACCAGCTATAGTGATCTCTTCCACTGGATGTTGAATTATTCCATTTTCAACCCAAAAACCAGTGGCTCCTCGCGAGTAATCCCCAGTCAGGCCATTAACCCCCTGCCCCATTAATTCGGTAACCAGCAAGCCCGTACCCATTTTTTGCATTAGCTCTTGTAAACCTCCAGCGGTTGGATCTATCGTAAGATTATGGACACCACTGCTGTTAGCAGTGGTCTTTAATCCCATCCGCCGGGATGAATAACTACCCAGAACGTATTGATGCACTATTCCATCCTGGACAAAGACATTATTTCTGGTGGGCACTCCTTCACCATCAAAAGGCGAAGATCCTAATGCTCTTGGCAGGTAAGGTTGTTCATAGATCATTATATTGTCTGGAAAAATCTGCTGACCAATTGAATCAATTAAAAAACTATTCTTACGATATAAATTTCCACCATTAATTGCGTTGATAAAACTTGAGAAAAGGCCGCTTGCAACACGTGAAGAAAATAATACCGGTGTTTTTTGTGTTTTTACTTTTCTGGCACCTAAACGGTTTGTAGCCCGCTCAACTGTATTTCTTGCCAAATTCTCTAATGAATCCAAATCACTTGCCCGTCTCGCAGTAGTGTAATCATAATCGCGCTGCATTGTTTCACCCTCTTTTGCAATTAGAGAGCAACTTATACTGTGGCGTGTGCTTTGAAGGATTCCTTCTCCGCCATAAGTATTTGCAAAGCCATGACAAAACGCATAGGTTGAAAAATTAACGCCATCTGAATTGGTTATACGTTTATCCAGTGCCAATGCCTGAGCTTCGCAGGCAAGTGCTTTTTCTATTGCCTCAGGGGGACTAATGTTCCAAGGATAATGGAGATCTAAATCAGGATAATTGTTGTTTATTAACTCGCGATCAGCAAGTCCAAAACAGGGGTCCGCAGCACTCACCCGGGCAATATCACAAGCTGCGGTCACCAGGGAATCTAAAGCATTAGGCGATGTATCAGTAGAGGATGCCCCTCCTTTACGATGACCTATATAAACAACAAGACTAACGCCTTTATCTTCACTAAAAGCAACCGTTTCGACATCACCCATTCGCACATCCACTGAGTAACCACTATCGTGATTAACAGTCACCATTGCATCCGTTGCCCCCTGCGCTTTGGCACGTGCCAAGACATCATGCATCAATTCTGTTAAATTGTTGGTTGACTTAACAGCTACTCTATTGTTATTTTCCCCTAATGTTCCCATGGTAATTCCGCCACTATTAAAGTTTGTTCATAAGGATACAAGATTAATATGCCCAGGCAAACCATTGAGCTGCTAAAATGGCTGACCCGAGCCTTTAAATTATTAACTAGCGTTTTATTATTAGTTTTTAGTAATTATAGTTATGCACACAGCGAATGGCGAACTCTAGCCTCAGGTATTGAATACCAGGATCTTGAAGGCAGCTTTCTCACCCCTTGGTCTCATGTTCATGTCTTTCGTATTAATCTTAAAGAAAATGAACTCTCGCTGGTTACAGCCAAAGATATGTCGCGTGAATACGCATCAATCGAGGAATATGCGGCTTTCTCCAAGGGTTTATTAGCAATCAATGGTGGTTTTTTCGATAATAATTATAAACCGCTCGGATTACGAATTTATAATAAACGCCAGCAAAATCCTGCAAAAAATATCTCATGGTGGGGAATTTTTTATGTCAAAAATCAAAAGCCGCATCTTACCAACTTCTCTCAATATAGCTTTGATAGCCAAATTGATTTTGCCATACAAAGCGGCCCAAGACTTTTAATTAATAACCGTATCCCTCCACTCAAAGCAGGAAGAGCCGAACGCTCAGCCCTAGGCATCACGCATGATGGCCGAGTAATTGTTTTGGTCACTGATAATATGCCTCTTTCCACCACGGAATTAGCCCAACTTATGAAAGCACAGCCGCTTAACTGTGAAAATGCGCTTAACCTTGACGGAGGAAGCTCAAGTCAATTGCGTGCGCATCTGGATCTTTTTCAATTAGATGTACATGGTTTTTCCAATGTGAGCGATGCGGTCATTGTAAAAGCAAAAAAATAAAAATTTTTTTCTATATTTTTGAATTTTTCTATGGTTCATTAAAATCGATTTGTCATCATTTTTGGCATTCACAAACCTTACACAACTTATCCACAGCTTATACCGTATTTATCCCCTTGACCTGAGCATAAAAACACAATATATAGGCAAAAAAATTTTTTTACTACAACATATTGTGTGTTGCTATGACTATACTTTAAGATATGAATCGTCCAGTTATTTATGGACCACCTATTTCAAGGATTGTAAATTTCGTGACCGTCGGATGTGACTGCAGGAAATTATAGGTGGGTAACAAATAAACCTTCAGTGGAGAAAACATGTCTGAGATTCTAGAACCGGTAAAAGATGTACCGCAAACAAGTCAACTGGAATTGACCGCTAATGCCCCGGGTTCGTTGAAAACAATCAAGCGCAATGGCAAAGTGGTCGCCTTTGACGATAGCAAGATTAAGGTTGCGATAACCAAAGCATTTATAGCCGAAGAAGGTAATAATGCAGCTGCTTCCAACCGCATTCATCAACAGGTTGATGAAATAGCTAAACAAGTTACACAAGCATTCAAACGTCGTTTACCAAGCGGCGGTACAATTCATATTGAAGATATTCAGGATCAGGTTGAACTTGCCCTGATGCGTAGCAGTGAGTACAAAGTTGCCCGCGCCTACGTTCTCTATCGTGAAGAACATCGCAAGGCTCGCCAAACGAACATCAAACAGCAATCCGGTGATAGCAAAGCGCTATTAATCACTATGCCTGATGGTCAATTAATACCTTTGGACATGGATCGCGTTAATACAATTGTCGCTGAAGCCTGCCGTGAATTAGATAGCGTAAAAGCCGAACCAGTTATTAAAGATGCAATGCGCAACCTCTACAATCAGGCAAAACTTGAAGATGTCCATAAAGCACTGATTATGGCTGCCCGTGCTTTAGTCGAAAATGAACCTAATTACACCTACGTTAGCGCGCGTCTACTTCTTGATAGCCTGCGTTCTGAAGCACTTGGCAAATTGCAAATCCAAACCGAAGCAACCTTTGACGAAATGGCAGTTCTCTACCCTGCTTACTTTAAATCCTACATCGCCCATGGTATTAGCGAAGGCATGTTAGATCAAAAGCTAGGCGAATTTGATCTGGAAAAACTCGGTAAAGCCTTATTACCCAAACGCGATATGCAATTTTCTTATCTAAGCTTACAGACTCTTTATGATCGTTATTTCATCCATGATAAAGGCGTGCGTTACGAATTACCCCAGGCATTTTTCATGCGTGTTGCCATGGGTCTTGCTATTCGTGAGCAAAATCGTAATGAGAAAGCAATTGAGTTTTATTTACTCCTCTCCTCTTTTGATTACATGTCCTCTACGCCAACCCTCTTTAATTCTGGAACTGTAAGACCACAATTATCAAGCTGTTATTTAACAACTATACCCGATCACCTGGATGGTATTTACTCTGCAATTAAGGACAATGCCCTATTGTCCAAATTTGCCGGTGGCCTTGGTAACGATTGGACTCCAGTACGAGCAATGGGTTCCCATATCAAAGGAACCAATGGAAAATCACAGGGTGTCGTACCCTTCTTAAATGTGGCTGATGCAACTGCTGTTGCTGTTAACCAGGGCGGCAAACGCAAGGGAGCGGTTTGTGCTTATCTTGAATGCTGGCATCGTGATGTAGAAGAATTTCTTGAACTCCGTAAAAATACCGGAGATGACAGACGCCGAACTCATGATATGAATACTGCCCTTTGGATACCGGATTTATTCATGAAGCGCGTACATGAGGAAGGTGAATGGACTCTATTTTCACCTGATGAAGTACCAGAGTTGCACGATCTTTATGGTAAAGCCTTTGAAACCATGTACCTTGCCTATGAGGAAAAAGCGCGTCTTGGCCAAATCAGGAATGTTAAAACCTTACCCGCCCTTAAGCTCTGGCGCCGCATGCTGTCGATGTTATTTGAAACAGGTCATCCCTGGCTTACTTTCAAAGATCCCTGCAACCTGCGTTCACCCCAGCAACATAAAGGTGTAATCCACAGCTCTAATCTTTGTACTGAGATTACACTCAACACCTCAGAGGATGAAATTGCAGTTTGTAACTTAGGTAGCGTAAATCTGCCAGCGCACATCCATAACGGAAAACTGGATCGTAAAAAATTAAAACAAACCATTAATACAGCAATCCGTATGCTTGATAATGTTATCGACATTAACTATTACTCTGTACCGCAGGCACGCAATTCAAATCTGCAGCATCGCCCAATCGGTATGGGGCTGATGGGTTTTCAGGATGCTCTTTATGCGCTTAAGATTGATTATACTTCCAAAGAGGCAGTAGAATTTGCCGACGAATCCATGGAATTAATCAGTTATTACGCCATTGAAGCCTCCTGTGACTTAGCTAAAGAGCGAGGCAGCTACTCCAGTTATGAGGGTTCGCTCTGGTCTAAGGGTATTCTCCCAATTGATTCCATTAATTTATTACAGCAAAGTCGTAATCAATATATGGAACAAGATCGCTCCCAACGCCTGGATTGGGAAAGTCTGCGCGTGAAAGTGCGTACTCAGGGTATACGTAATTCCAACGTTATGGCCATTGCTCCCACCGCAACCATCTCTAATATTTGTGGGGTATCGCAATCTATTGAACCCACCTATCAAAATCTTTATGTTAAATCGAATTTGTCTGGTGAGTTCACGGTGATAAACCCCTATCTCGTTGATGACTTGAAAGCACTAAACCTCTGGGATGAGGTCATGGTCAATGACCTAAAATATTTTAACGGCTCTGTGCAACCAATTAGTCGTATTCCGGCTGCATTGAAAGCTCGCTATGCCACTGCCTTTGAAATTGATCCTCAGTGGCTTGTCGAAGCAGCATCTCGCCGCCAAAAATGGATAGATCAAGCGCAATCACTAAATATTTATATGGCAAAACCATCTGGTAAGAATCTGGATAAATTGTATAAACTCGCCTGGATACGTGGCCTGAAAACAACCTACTACCTACGTAGCTTAGGTGCTAGCAATACTGAAAAATCCACGGTTAATGAGGGAGTACTCAATGCAGTTAAGGTCGAAGAAGAACCTAAACTATGCTCCATTCTTGATCCGGATTGTGAAGCTTGCCAGTAATGAGGAGAAATAAATGTCAGAAGCATTAGAACTAAGAAACAGCCCTGAATTCAGGGCTGTAGCAGGCCTGGAAAATTTAGAAATGGGCGCGGGCCGAATTCACGTTGATGACAAAAAAATCATTAATTGCCGCGCTGATTTAAACCAATTGGTTCCATTTAAATACACTTGGGCTTGGGATAAATACCTGACTGCCTGCGCTAATCATTGGATGCCCAATGAAATTAACATGAGCGCTGATGTTGCTTTATGGAAAGATCCGAATGGCTTAACTGATGATGAGCGACTTATTATCCTGCGTAATTTAGGCTTTTTTTCTACCGCAGACTCACTAGTTGCTAATAACCTGGTATTGGCTGTTTATCGCCATATTACAAATCCAGAATGCCGTCAATATCTCTTGCGCCAAGCCTTTGAAGAAGCGTTGCATACTCATGCCTATCAATACATCATTGAAAGTTTGGGACTGGATGAAGCAGCTGTATTTAACATGTATCGTGAAATACCTGCTGTGGCCAATAAAGCTTCCTGGGCCCTGCCGTTTACCCAAAGTTTAGCTGATCCAAATTTCCATACCGGCACACCGGAAACTGATCAACGTTTATTACGAGACTTGATTGCTTTTTATGTCATTTTTGAAGGTATTTTCTTTTACGTTGGCTTTACGCAAATACTTTCCATGGGAAGACGCAATAAAATGGTAGGAACCTCTGAGCAGTTCCAATACATCTTAAGAGACGAATCCATGCATATGAATTTTGGTATTGATGTGATTAATCAAATCAAAATTGAAAATCCGCATTTATGGACCCCTGCTTTCAAAGAGGAAATAAATCAATTAGTCAGAGATAGTGTTGTATTGGAATATCAATACGCAAAAGATACTATGCCGCATGGTATTTTAGGTATGAACGCAGAAATGTTTGAAGAATATCTACATTACATCGCCAACCGTCGTCTTAATCAGATAGGTTTGGCTGATCTCTATCCTGGTGCTGAAAACCCCTTCCCCTGGATGAGTGAAATGATGGATTTGAATAAAGAGAAAAACTTCTTCGAAACACGCGTCATTGAATATCAAGCCGGCGGAACGCTCAGCTGGGAAGATGAGGATTAATTAAAGAACATAGTTGTAAACCGAAGTGTTGAATCGCAGTCAACCGAAGTGACATCAAAAATCTCCCCAGCTTTAAAGGCTGGGGATTTTTGTCAGTTAACCAGAATATCCGAACCTTATCTTTGAGAAGATCGTCGAGTTTCTTTAACGTACTCTAGCCAAATATTTAATAAATTTCAATTTAGCCTCCTCAATTGATCACCTATTCGTTGGTCTTACCCTCTTGCACTCACTGAAAAAAGATGCCCCCTTGTGAGTTGGGGAACTACCTCAAAACTGTTAAAAGCCAATAAGAATTAACAATTTAATCCATAACTTAAGCAGATACGGATCGCTTGTGGACAGGCAAAATAGGTTGCTTTATAAGCATTTTGGTGATATTTTAATCTTCTAAATTTTCGACTAGAGTGAATAATGAAGCGTAAGTTTGATAAGGGATCAAACGAATCTAATCTACATTTAGCCGCTGAAATGGGTGATTCTAATGAGATTGAAGGTATATTGGGTAACTCAATGGTTAACATCAATGCCACCAATAACCAAGGGGTCACAGCCTTATATTTAGCTGCGCAAAATGGTCATATTAACGTTTTGAAGATTTTAATAAAAAATGGCGCCTCATGGGAACTTGGAACGCAGGTGGGCGAGGATGAAATAAATACACCGCTTGAAGTCGCTGCATGTAAAGGGCATATCGAGTCGGTTAGATTACTCTTATTATACCCTCTACCCTATCTAACATTAAGACAAATACTCCATCGCAGTTTTAACGCTGCATTAACATGTCCAGAAAGTGAAAAGAGAAACTGCTTTTTCTCCATTTCAGATCTCATAAAAATTGAGCTTGATAAAAAACCCAAGCCAACTATTTTAACCTTAGAAAATGTTAATAAATTAACCTGGGATGCGGCTTTTAAAGAGCTTTTTTTGCATAACCCAAGCACAAAAGATAAATTCCCGAAGGATAAAGAGGCTGCTATCCGGTTTTGTTTAGCCTCAAGCTATCAACTGCTGCAAAATCCTCTCTGGCTACTTCCTAATCTGCAGTTTCTAAGTCATGAAATGGCCTATCATTGGCACCATGAGCAAAATGCACCCTTTCCAAAATTTGATATGAATAGGATTGATTTTTGGGACCACGATGGACTTTTATGGCCTATTCCAAATAACTCTTATATAGGATTTAATAAAAATAATTTAATATCACGTGTTTTGCTGGATAAATTTAAGCAATACGGAATGGGGGAAAAGCAGAGCAAGTGGACTGGATTTATCCCCAAAGCTAATTCCAAAACCTTACTATCGGATAATATTTTTTTTACTGAAAACAGGAAAACAATAAGCGGCCTTTTCCATGGGAATGTACATAATATCCAAAGAGTCCTTTTATTATTGGCAATGGAATCCTATGATCTACCCTTAAATTATTGCACCGAAAATGGTGAGGAACATGATATTGAGCCCAAGGAACTATTTTCTGCGTTAATGAGCAAAACCATTTTCAGAGAAGATCAACAAAGCTCAATTTTATGGACTTACATACTGGATAAACGGCAGGATGATTCTGCTACCTTTTCCGATCCCTTTTCTATGCATTCCCTTCTATTAACTGAAAAAAAATTTGCGGGATTTCTTCAAGATTATCTTCTTTACAGTTTTTGTGATCAATTTATACAATTGCGTGATCTACATAACCACGTGTATAAAAAAAGTTATACAAATTTGGAGTTTTGCAAAGAATTAGAAAAAATAATCTTGAATGTTTTTAGTGGTGAACCTGCTTTTGCAATTCAAAAAGATAGTACGAGCCTGGAAAAAGTAGACACTATAGATGAATTAAAAAAACCTTCCAAACGCTGGCACATTCAATCGAAATTTTATTTCCCACTAAAAGAATCTCTAAAAAAATATAATGGTGATTTTGAAGAGGAAGAGGATATCAATAAAACTCATTGCAAATATTGATGATCATTCGTGTTAATAAATATAATCTATCATTATTATAAAATCAATATATTATACTTATCAAGTAATATGCGCAAAAATAACCCTTTAATCAAAATCAAAGGGGTTATCATGAAAGCTAAGAAAACAATAGATTTTATTAAAACACCATCTCATCTAGCTGGTTTTGCCTGCCTCGGTGGAAATGACGTTATCAGCGAACTAGTCTCTGATCATCATCCAGTTGTTCATGATGGTCTATTCTTTTGGAATATCATGATGCAATGCAAAACACGTAAAAACGGGGTAGATTTTAACAACGGGTTTGGAATTATAGAATCCAATAGACAATATCAAAAACGCCTTAAAAAAGTAGCGCAAGTCATTGCAGAAGCGGTTTATCGCGATCCATCCATTGAGGCTATTTGTATTTGTGAAGGTCCTAAAGAATCGATGGATATTGATTTTTTCTTCGAATCCCTGATGAGGTTTACCATCATGGATCGCTTTAGGATGACAGATATGTTTAATAAACCAACTGTTAAAAAAGAAAATTGGGGACTGCTCATGCTGGCTGATTTTCGCTTTGCTGTCACCAAAGTCTATGATCCAATTGAGGATCATCTCGATTTAGCTGATCGCTTTCAATTATGGAAACTAGAAAAGCCCAATGCATCAAAATTTGTGGCACTTGCCCATTTTCCCTTTGCAGGTGATGAATATAAAACAGAAAAAGAAAAACTATCAAGCCTAGGTAAAGAATTTTGTGTTTTGATCAATAAACTTATGGAAAGCTATCACAATGAAAGTCTCATTTTCTGTGCGGATTTTAATTTCAATCCCTATTTGATAAGCCAAGGGCAGGATCGAGCCCTTGATAAGATCTCCCATCACAATAGTGTTCTTTTAACGCCAGAAAGAGTGGTTCAGAAAACAGTTACTGTGGATGGCGTATTGTTATCGCGTATAGAAAAACAAAAATATTATTCGGTAAGACCTGAACCTGACCTCCTTGGAAAGCTAAAATCTGAATATCGCTTTTTTCAGTCTCATTTAAAACGAGCTTTCACTGATTTAATGCAAAGAGAGCATGATAAGCAATTCGGTCTTATTTTATACCAACCATAAGGTAGATGAGGGAAACAATGCTGAGGTATTCCCTTATAATTTTATTATCTAAAATTATAAGGGAATACCTCAGGAATCAATGGGGTCACCGCCAATTAAGTTAAGGCACCTTTGTCTAAATTACATCCATCCTCTGCGTTTTGCGGCTTGCCCCGGAATCCCCGCGGACAAGCCTTAAGAGTTTCACATTAGCTAATTCTAAATCTGTCTTGAGTATAATAAGGCAACTAACTATAATGGCTCTCTTTTATATTTAATGGCTGGCTCAAATGCGTCTGTTATTAGCAATATTTTTACCATTCTTTGTTTTTTTTACCATTGGCAGACCAATAGCCGGCATCATATGCTTAATATTACAAATAACTGTTATTGGCTGGATCCCTGCTGCATTCTGGGCTGTCTATGCACTTTCCCAATACAATACAGACAAAAAAATTCGTGAGTTCAAGAGGGCAGGTTATTAGATAGCAGACCGCTGCAATAAGTATCAGCGGTCATATAATCTAATTCTTTACTAACCCTGCTGACGCAAATGAGGAAATAGAATCACATCGCGTATTGATGAGGAATTTGTGAATAACATCACCAATCTATCAATACCAATTCCTTCACCCGCAGTAGGCGGCATGCCATATTCCAAGGCTTCAATATAGTCACTATCAAAATGCATGGCTTCCAGATCGCCGGCTTCTTTTTCTTCAACTTGTTGCTGGAAACGCAAGGCCTGATCCTGAGCATCATTTAACTCTGAAAAGCCATTTGCAATTTCACGACCGGCAATGAAGAATTCAAAACGATCAGTAACTTCCGGATTAGAATCAGATCGTCTGGCTAAAGGCGAAACTTCTGTAGGATAGCCGGTGATAAAGGTTGGTTGAATCAGTTGATATTCTACCTTTTCATCAAAAATAGCCATTTGTAATTTACCCAAACCATCGCTCTCTTTGTACACAAGGCCCAAACTATCAAGCAAGGCTCTACAACTTTCAACAGTCTCTAGTTGTTCTGCTCTAATTTCAGAATTGTAATGCAAAATTGATTCTTTTACACTCATCTTGGCGAATGGTTGTCCGAAGTCAATCTGATGTTCCTGATAGTCAACAAGCCTTGTACCCAAAACTACGTCGCAAAGATGATGAAGAAG
The DNA here is from genome assembly GCA_013812775.1 of Tatlockia sp. Classification (GTDB taxonomy): domain Bacteria; phylum Pseudomonadota; class Gammaproteobacteria; order Legionellales; family Legionellaceae; genus Tatlockia. Next base: position 34,842 of record JACCSX010000290.1, read on the forward strand.
TTGTTCAGTAAAAATCATTAGATCAAGATAATCAGCATATGCCTGGTAAAACTCCACCATCGTAAATTCCGGGTTGTGACGGGTGGAAATTCCTTCATTTCGGAAATTACGGTTAATCTCATAAACTCGCTCAAAACCACCGACTACCAGACGTTTCAGATAAAGTTCAGGAGCAATACGCAAAAACATTTCCATATCAAGACTATTATGATAAGTCACAAAAGGACGAGCGACAGCGCCGCCCGGAATTGGATGCATCATTGGTGTTTCCACTTCTAAAAATTGATGACTATCCATAAACTGTCGAAACGCTTTGATAAGCTTCGAGCGTACTAAAAAGGTCTGTCGACTTTCTTCATTGGCAATTAAATCAACATAGCGTTTACGATAGCGCGTTTCCTGGTCGGCCAAACCGTGAAATTTATCAGGCAAGGGTCTTAGGGATTTAGTAAGTAACTCCATGTGCTCGGTGTTAACCGTTAATTCACCAGTATTAGTAATAAATAGCTCGCCTTTAACACCAACTATATCGCCCAAATCCCAGTGCTTAAATTGTTCATAAAGTTCAGGTAAATCATTTTGACGTACATAAATTTGTATGCGCCCAGACACATCCTGGATATGAAAAAAGCTTGCCTTGCCCATAATACGACGTAAAACAACACGTCCGGCAACAGCAACCTTCACCTTCTGTTCAGCCAAGGAATCTTTATCGGTTTTGGAGTATTGATTCATCAAGTTTGCGGCTAAGTATTGGCGACGAAATTGATTGGGAAAATTGAAGCCATCAGCACGCAAATCCTCTAGTTTTTGTTTGCGTATCTGATAAATTTCACTCTCGTCTAATTGTAGATCCTGTTGTTCATCTATCATGTTCTACTACCCCTACACCAGCTTTTAAACTGGCAACAATAAATTGATCCAAATCACCATCTAAAACAGCTTGTGTATTCGATGTTTCAATATTAGTACGCAAGTCCTTGATTCTTGATTGGTCTAATATATAAGAACGAATCTGGGAACCCCAACCAATATCTGACTTTGTTGCCTCTAATGCTTGTTGCACTGCATGCTTTTTTTGCATTTCCATTTCATATAATTTGGCGCGCAACTGCTTCATCGCATAATCTTTATTTTTGTGCTGCGATCTATCAGTCTGGCACTGAACAACAATGCCGCTAGGCGCATGGGTTATACGCACCGCCGAATCGGTTCGGTTAACGTGCTGACCGCCTGCTCCTGAGGCACGATAGGTATCAATCCGCAAATCGGCAGGGTTTATTTCAATATCAATGTCATCATCTATCTCAGCGGATACAAACACGGCTGCAAAAGAAGTATGGCGACGGTTTCCGGAATCAAAGGGGGATTTTCGGACCAGACGATGAACACCTGTTTCTGTACGCAACCAACCATAGGCATATTCGCCTGTAAAATGAATGGTTGCACTTTTAATACCAGCAACTTCACCCGCTGAGCATTCAACTAATTCGGTGAGAAAGCCATGATGTTCGCCCCAGCGAAGATACATGCGCAATATGATTTCTGCCCAATCTTGTGCTTCTGTACCCCCCGAACCAGACTGAATCTCCAAGTAGGCATTGCTAGAATCCATTTTCCCTGAAAACATTCGGCGAAATTCAAATCCTGCTACTTTTTTCTCGATAGTATCTAACTCATTGGCAACGTCAGAAATGGCTGCATCGTCGTCTTCTGCTCGAGCTAGTTCAAAAAGTTCGCTCAAGTCGGTTATTGACCGACCTAAAAGTTCTAACTGGGTGACAACCGTTTCCAATTGCGAACGTTCACGTCCTAGCGCTTGGGCCTGTTCAGGATTAGACCAGATCTCCGGAGACTCTAACTCGCGCACAACTTCTTCTAAACGTTCGCTTTTCCTGTCAAAGTCAAAGATACCCCCGAAGCGCATTTATCCGCTCTGCTAAATCGATTAGATTAGCAGTGATTTGATTAACTTCTAACATGTATCTCCAAATTTTTTAGCAAAATTGATATTGTACAACGAAAGCCAGATACAGGCCATAGGTCCTGCTTTAAGCACTATATCTAGAGACAGATAATAATTTTGACAATTTAGTGTAAATTATTTGTTCATTTCTTTATCTAATAGATAGAGTCTGGTAGTCTGAACAGAATATTTATGAGTGGCTGCGCGGTTTTTGACTGTTAAACTGTCACTCTATACCCTAACCAAAATTAGATTGGAGATGTAAAATGTCAAAAAAAACAGACAAAGATATAGAACTTGAAGAAGTGAATAAGAAAACCCTAACCTTGGAACATCAACGATTGGCTGAAGAAGAGAAGGCTAAATTAGCGGCACAACAACAAATTGAAGAAATAAATGCTATCAAACCTAAGCCTAAAAAAGACCATGACAAAACCTCCGAATTACAAGAAGTGAAATACAGCTCTGCAAAACCAACTGGCGATTGGAAAGATATCGTTGACGACTATAAAGCAAAATATGATAAAGAACCTGATAAAAATGGCGCGCTTGTATTTGCTACTGCAGAAGAAGCAGAGACATTTTTCACAGATCAAGCAGTATTAAATCGTGAATTTTTAACTACTTTAGTGGACGAAAATGGTAAACCAGAGGGTGATTTTCATTACTTTTCCTGCGGCAATGGTCAGCTTTATTCGGGTAGCTTAAAAGATATTCATAGCAAGTTACAAACTTCCCTTGAAGCAGCAGTCAATGAACCTGCACAAGCAGAAAAAATTGAAGCTGGAATAGCAAAAATCGAAGCTTATATGAAAGACTTCTACCCAAAATCTACGCCCTCAGCAACTCAGACCATGAAGGCTAGTCTTCAGGATATTAAAGAGAGCACAGAACAAAAACCTGATCAAGAATTAGATAAAGAAGAACCTGAGTACAAGTCCCCTACCCCTTTGTCTACTACGAATAATCCAAATAAGTGATTTTTAAATAGCAAAATCTTAATCCTCACTCCACCTCGCACAGGTTGGAGAGAGGGTTAAAACTTAGTGATATCTACAAAATATAAAATTAATAAATAATTATTCAAAAATTCTAGCCTGGATGCAGTGTAGCCTAATCCACATTCGTTGGCAGAATATGACCTGGTCAAAGAAATTTCAAGGGCCTTAATCTAACGTGAGTTCTGGATAAGAAAGAGAGATTAATTCTCTCACCAGCACGCATTACAATCATTAAAATGGCTGTTTAAATTGGGTTCGATTTATGAGGATTAAGGGAAGAGGAAGCCTGGTCCTTCCCTAGCTCTTTTTCAAATTTATAATTAATAAAACAATCCAGATAGGAATGTCTCAATTGGCCCAAGGCATTAATATAAGCAATACAATTTCCAAGCGCCGCGCCCGGATTTTTAAGATAATCAGCACTCAAATCCATCTTCACTAAAAGCTCATCAATTTGCTTTTTAAAAGAGTAACGAAGTGGAGCGGTATCGGCATTATAAAGCCCTCTAACTGCCTCCTCCAAGTCTTTTAAATCAATCTTATGATTAACCGCAATTACATAAGCAGACTCTCTGTCAATACCCTCATAAATATGACTAATTGTTGCCTGTATAAGTGTCATCTGGATAAAACTGTTTTTGGCTGCAATAAATTTTTCCTGCTTTTGTCCTTTGAAATAGTCATTTGGAAAGGCTTCCAATAATCCCCGGCATAACCAGAATAAATTAGAGAGCTCATAAAAACAGAAATCGTTTCCCTGAGTTTCTAATAAGTTATTCATATTAGAGACGAGAAAACGAAATAATTTTCGCAAATGTCTGGATAATACCGTAGAAAAATCAGATCGCCATAGCACATTTGTTACCAGAAAACTGGCGACAATACCAATAATGATACCTCCCAGGCGCTCCATTGCCGGCTCTAAAGCAATTGGCGGCCCCCCTGACTGCCCCATTGCGATAATCAGTGCAACATTGGCTTGTAATCCAATATAACTATAATTGCTGAATTTGAAGGAAAAAAAACTAAAAGCCCAAACTGCACAAAATAATATTAAAATAAAATCATATAAATTCATGGCAAAAAAAGCTAAGGGACACAAAGCCAGACCACCTCCAAGTAAACAACCCAAAAAACGATGGTTAGCAACGTGTTTCATTTCAAAATAATTCTTTTTAATCGAAATGATAACCGAGGAGATAATACCGTTTACTCCACCTGGCCAATTAGAAACCATCCAAAAACAAAGGGCCAGCACGGCTGATAAGGCAGTTTTAATACTGTTAATGACAATATCCGGATCATTGCGTAGCTGTTGTTGATTAGTTATAAATCTGATCTTTGATTTTGCCGGAATTGGACTATTAATCAGAAGTCCAGCTAAATTGTTTAGCATTTCAGTAATTTGTTGCAACAAGGGGTAGAGCTGGAGATAGCCTTTCACTTCGGAAATCGAAGGAGCTCCCTTTTTATTCGCTGGCTTGGTTATGACTTTATGTAGCTTTGCCAGCATAATTTTTGCCTGTAAACTTACCTCGATTTTATTATTAGCAAAAAATTCCCTCTTTAAAAACTGCAAATCCTGTTGTGCTGCCGCAAAAAAAGCAGCAACTTCTTTTCTTGTCTTAGCCTGTGAATCGAAAATCCTATACCCAGAAAGAAAATAGGTTATTGTCCGGGTTAAGGAATAAAACTGGTCAAAAAGAGCCCTGTATTGATCCACTTTTTCTCTTTTAATACCCAATTCGCGTCTTACAAATCCAAACATCTCCACGGACTTTCTTATTTTTTTTTTCATGATTAAATTATCTGCACTAATCGTCTGCAAATCCTGCTCTTTGACCAATAGCATTTTATTTAATTGTTCTAATAAATTCCCTGCTTGCTCAAAAAGAAGTTCTGCATCTTTTATCAGATTATCCTGGATATTATTGGGAAAAATACACCAGGCTGAAATTGCTGAAACAATGACACCTAAGCCGATTTCTACAGGCCGCCAAATCGCCACGTAAAAGGTTTCTGCAGGAGAAACTGTTAGTTGTGCAATCACTATAAATGCGCTTAGGGCACCAAGAAGATAGGCATAGGCGTGTGGACTAAAACTGTAATAATAAATTGAGAGTCCTATGAGTAAAAAAATTGCTAGCAGATAAAGGAACAGACTATTGACTACCAAGCCTGCTATAAAATAACCCAGCCAAGCACCTATCGTTGCGCCGATAATTCGCAGGATTGCCTTGTCAATCACTGAGCCTGTATAGACATTCGCAAGTACAACCACTGTCATTGCCGACCAATAAGGCCTATCCAAATGAAAAAAGAAAGACACAAGCAAAGCAGCTAATGCCGCGATGGCTGTCCGCAGTGCAGCTCTGTTTTCCAAGCTTTGTGGAATGAGGGATTTGAAAAAGAGAACCGCAGTCATCGATAAACTTTGGTAGTGGCACTCGCACCTATTCTTAAAGGATAGTCCGAACTTAAGTCATCAATATAAATTCGTACCGGGAATCGTTGGGCGATTTTAATCCAATTCTCTGTCGCTTCGAGATAGGCTAGAGTCGATGGCGCTACGGCACCAGTCTGAACACGATTGATTCCCCAGCCGATGCTATGTACATGTCCATGAAAGACTTTACCAGGATACATATCAATGGTGATTCTTACCTGATCACCAGGATGAATCAGCCTGATAGCAGTTTCTCTATATCGAGTTAAAACCCACCAGCGTCCGGTTTCAACCAAGGCAAATAAGCCTTGGCCCATAGAGATATATTGGCCGCGCCGCATATTGAAATTGGTGATATATCCATCTGCCGGCGCTCTTACCAAGCTATGGTTATACAAGTAGCGCGCTTGATCATAGGTAGCTGTTGCTGCCAGGACTTTATTATTATCAAAATTTTGTTCAGCGATTCTAAGCTCCTGTAGCGCAGCAGCAACACCTGCTTCCTGCTCATTGAGTTTGGCTTTAGTGTCAATCAATTTAATATCAGGGAGATCACCTCTTGCCTGTAATTTTTGATAACGGCCAAGGTGATCTTTAGTTAAATTAAAAAAATCGCGGTTTTGTTTTAATTTCTCAGAAGCCACTGTAATTGCGAGTTTTTTATTGTCGTATTCAAGTTTAGCAATATTAAGATCAGCCGCCGCTTTATCCATCGCAAACTTATAGGGACGTGGATCAATTTCAATCAGTTTCTGACCTTTTAGAACTTTCTGATTTTCACAGACATAAATTTTAGTGATAGGCCCAGAAACGATGGAAGCCATGTTAATAACATTCGCGGAAACATAGGAATCATTCGAATAAGTAAAATAGTAGGCAAAATAGCGATAGCCCAGAAATGCCAGGCCAATAATCAAGACTGTTATTAGGTGTGGCCAATATTGAAAGGCAGCTAAACGTTCTCGTTTCATTAAATAATAATCCCTTATTTTAATCTCAAAAAAAAGATTGAATTCCTTAGAGCTTGATTAGACAGATAAAATTTCCTCTAAAGCTGCTTGAAATCAGATGTTTTTCGACCTATTTTCATAAAATGTTTAACTAGTGCTATTTTTGCAAATTTTTTGTCCTTTAGATTCTCTTTAATATTAATTACAATGCAGTTAATCTATCAAAGATCAGAGAATTAATAAATTGTACTCTTTGCATTTAAGCTTGCAGCACTTTGAACTATACCTACGGGGATCCAGCTCTAAGTCACTAAAAAAATACATGGAATATTACACTGGAAGGCAAGCAATTCTGGATAGAGATTTTCATCGGCTCAGAATTTCCGCCACTAAAGAAACCGAGGAGTGCATTCGTTCCATATTAAAAAATTTAAATATTCCTACAACTGAGTGGCATAAATTCAGCGGGGCGCTGACAGTTTATGAATTTCTTTTGCAACTAGCCCGGGATGGACATCCACAAGTAAATTATATTATTGATGTGCTCGATGAACAAACCAGGTTTAGTACTCTGGAGCGAGTTCTTGGCGCTGGTATTTTATTTTCTTTTACAGTTTATTTGCTCACACAACCTGCTTTGCATTTTATAATAAGCGGGATTCTATACTTCTTTTCCTCCATCATAAGTTTCCCTATTTTAGGCTTGCTTTATAACTGCGGTCTTTTTGCTTATTATTTTTATGATTATTATCAGGATAGGAAAAAACCAAATTTTAACCGTTTTCGCGATTATACTTTTTTAATCTTAAGTACGGCTGCGACTGTAGCTGCCTACATTGTATTAATAGCTACGGCTGCTACTATGAGCCCTGTGATTGCGGGACTTTATGTCACAGCATCGGCAATCGATTTTCTCAGGGAAGTCTTTTGTCTGGCTCAAGAATTTCATCATTATTTCAATCGCCCTCCCATTGATGAAGAGGATTATTTAAGAAAAAATCGAGATTATCTCAGGCATGTTTTTGGTTTTGAAAAACGTCGTAATACTCTGGCAATTAGTTTTGTAGCAGGCCTTTTAATAGTCGCTATTACAGCACTTTGGTGTTTTTTACCAGGAGGAATGGCTGCAACAATTTTTGCACTTTCAGCAATTGGAATTGTGTATCTAATCAAAATAGCGCTCGTAAAAAGAAATGAGACTATTTTAAGAGAGCACTTACAGGAACAGCTACATACCCTGGAAGAGAACTATAGTTTTATAATTTCTGACTATAACGATTCATTACAACAAGAGCTGAGTGCCTCCGACAGTGATTCAGAAACGGAGCAAAACATTTCACCATACAGACGACCTGTTCCTCCTCTTACGCCAAGTCACCGTCCCTTTTTTGCTTCTCTTGATGATAAAAATCTCTTAGTAGAGGAGACTGAACAGGATAACAATAGCAATGGCCAGGAGAGAAGTGCGTCGCCCTTCAGGCAAAGAACACCTTTTACGCCAAATCGCCGTCCTTTTTTTGCTTCACTTGAGGATAAAAACCTCATGATGGATGAGGCTGAGCCGGATAAGGATAGCCTACAACAGGCCTCCCATTCCTCGCCTAATCTACGCACACAAAGACGAAAGACGGCCACTCCTTTTTCGCCAGGTCGCCGCCCATTTTTTGCTTCACTTGAGAATAAAAATCTTGTGACCGAGGAGGCTGAATCGGATAAAAATACCGACTCTCATCCGGAGAAAAACACTTTACCCAGGTGGTCACAAAGACAAGAACCCTCTTCTCCTTTTAAGCCATCTAACCGAATTGCTGCTCATGACGATAAAAACCTCACGATGGATAAGGTTGAGCTGACTAATGATAGATTACAACAAGGACTCAGCCCCCAATCTTTGCCAAACCTGCGCTCACCCAGGCAAAAGCCAGGTACTTCATTTTCGCCAAGACGCCGTCCTTTTTTTGCTTCTCTTGAGGATAAAAACCTCCTGATAGAGGAGGATACGGCAGAGCCGGATTCATCTGAGGAAAAAAAATGCAACCTTTAATTCGAAGGATTTAACCAGAAAGATACCGCCAACTCTGCAGACCTAGCTTGCTTTGTTTTGGTTCGTTGTTATCACAAATTACCAATTTCTCAATTCTTGCATGGCGTAATTGTAATATGGCTGCATGTTTTTCTGCCGAGTGAATACTAAGACGGAAATGCCTCGTGCTATAAATTTTGTTATCAATAAGTACCTGCAAACATGGAAATACACCTAAGTCCTCAATCAAATAGTAAAATGGTTGCTTCTCATGAATCAAAGGACAACCTTTTTTATTTTTTAACAAGTTAATTACAACATCAGGATCTTTTTCGCTCAGTAGACAAGATTCCTGCCCTTCCAAAGCAATATTTCGTAAAACTGTATTGGCCGCTGTTTCAAGCGTCCAGAAATCTTGCTTCTTTTTGCTGGCCATACTAATAGCTTTAAAATCCAGTAAGAGTATTTGCAACTGTGATAAGGTCAATAAAGCAAGTAATCCTATCACCATAATAGTAGTCAGCAAGACTAGACCGGCCTGTTTAGAAACAATCGTTTTTCTTTTCATCCCGCACGAACCTCAGTAACAATAGTGGTTGTGGGCAAGAACTCTGATCCAAGACCAACCTCTACTAAGGTTTTTCCCTGAGAGGACTTCAATTCAACAGAGAGGCTGTTAACAAGGTTGCTTAGTTCATCGACATGATTCCCTTTGTAAAATAATGAGGAAAGTCCTTGCTTATTTTTTTGTATGAAGAATTTTTCTTCAATCCATTCACCAATATAAACAGGTGTCTTATAGCTAAATTTCAAGGTATTTTTCAGGGTCAGGATTGCTCCTGTTAGAGTTTTTTTTGCCTCTAAAATTACCTGGACCTCAGCGCTATAACAATCGGCTATAAGGATTGATTGCTGCTTTTCATACTGAATATTAGCCTTTACTAATAATTGCTTCGGATTTAATTGCCTTATAACGGTTCCAAAATGCTCATTCATTCTATTAATGGTGAGGGATTTTTCTTTTTCAGACCCGCTTTCAACAGGCAGAAGCCCTGTTTTGCCATTACGTCTATCAATAGATTGCAACGAACTAAGACCTCTACAGGGAGTAAAGCCCCCACGTCTTACCGAACCACGTATCATATCACTGACCATTTGCACTTCAATTGTCTGTTCTAATAGCGATTGCATCCTTATATACTGGCGTTTTGCCTGCAAATAATGCTGCATTATTAATGTCATCACTAAAGTAGCAGTAAATAAAGAAATCACTATCTCAATCAGACTGATACCACCTTGTTTAGTCATGGTGATTGAGCTCTTTATGGTTATCGAGTTCTATTAAAGAACGTGAGTCACTGAGCCTTTGATTTAGTGTCTGATTGAGCTGCCATTGCTGGCGCAAAAGCATAAGAGAAGTACCCGTGATTAGTAACAGGGAAAGCAGGATTTCGATTGAGGAAAACCCTTTAGATTTAGTCATATTCCATTCCAGAGGTTGGCTTGCTGCATGATACCCTTTACGAATGAGTTTTAGGATAACAAAGGCAAATATTTGGTTATTCACATTTAAACAGCTCTTAGGTAAGATGAAGTAGAGTGGAATTTAATTATAAGGAGAGCTACTTGGCCTGCGACTTTTATGAGCTGCCACACCCAGGAATTCGTTCCTTACATCCTTATATACCCGGTAAATCGATTGAAGAATTAGCTCGCGAGAAAAATTTAACAGATATAATAAAACTCGCCAGCAATGAGAATCCACTCGGCTGCAGCCCTTTAGTCAGGGAGGCTTTAGCTGAACTTTCCGGCAGCCAGATTGCAGCCTATCCTTCACCAGCCAATCATCCTCTCAAAGCCAGACTTTGTCGCAAAATAGGTATCAGCGAACAAATGCTTACGCTTGGCGATGGTACTGATTTATTATTTTTCTTCTTACTAACGACCTTTGCAGTTGCTACGGGCAAACATATGTTAACCCATGACTGCGCATTTATTTCGTTTGAAATTCAAGCACAAACTCTGGGCATTCCCAGAGTTAAAATTCCTCTGAAATCGAACTGGCAAGTTGATATTGATGCAATGATTGCTGCTTGTACTGTGGATACTGCGATTATTTTCCTTGCGAATCCTAACAATCCCACCGGGCTTTTTATTCAACCTGTGGAGATAGAACGATTATTGGCCAATATTCCAGCTAGTACAATTTTTGTTTTAGATGAAGCCTATTTTGAATACGCCTACAATCCCGGTGACAAAAGAACTATCAATCTACTTTCAGACTATCCCAATCTTGTTATTACTCGCACTTTTTCCAAAGCTTACGGCATGGCAGGTTTACGCTTAGGCTATGCAATAGCGAATCCAGAAATAACCAATTTGCTACATCGGGTCCAACCGCCTTTTGCAGTCAATCAGGCAGCTCTTGCTGCGGCAAATGCAGCCCTGGATGACGATGACTTTATTAAAAAGAGTAAGGAACTTAATGCCTCTGGGATGCAACAGCTTCTTCAAAGTCTAGATGTTTTAAAAATAGAATACCTTCCTTCCTCATGTAATTTTGTTACCATCGATTGCCAAAGAGATTCGCTAGAAATTTATGTAAGTTTACTTAATAAAGGTATAATTGTTCGCCCTTTACATCAATATGGTCTTTCCAATCATTTGCGAATAAGCATTGGTAGATCTGAGCAAAATGCCCGATTAATTGACAACCTTCAATTTATCTATCAAAAAATTAACCATAAGGAATTAAAAAGTGAAATCTGATTTAACCGAGAAGCATTGTGAATCCTGCGAAGGTATTGGTCAGGCTCTCAATTCTGAGCAAGTGCACAATTTGATGCCACAGCTAGATAAGTCTTGGCAGATCAATGCTAACAATGAAATTCAACGTTCCTTTTCCTTTAAAAATTTTTATGAAACCATGGCCTTTATTAATGCCCTGGCCTGGATAGCAAATACAGAAAATCATCATCCTGATCTTGAGGTTGGTTATAACTATTGCCATGTTCGTTTTATGACTCATGCGCTTAAGGGTTTAACCCATAATGATTTTATCTGCGCTGCTAAAGTGGACGCTTTAATGGTTTGAAATTGTCAATTTAACCATGTTTAACGTCGATATACGCAAATAGGGATTTAATGATTAAATTATTTACAATAAAACCTGATTTCCCGATGATAAAGGTATACTGATGCCTCCAAATCGGTCAAAATATGGCTCCAAGTTTTTTATTACCGCTATTTAAATTAATAAGGTTTATATCATGAAGAAAAATTTATTAAAAACCAGCATAATTCTTTCCATCATTAGCTTACTTTTAACAGGTTGCCAGCAAGGTCCTGCTGAAAAAAGTGGAAAAAAAATTGATGAAAAAATTCAATCTTTAAAAGATAAAGTAGAAAATAAAGGGCCGGCCCAGAAAGCGGGTGAGAAATTGGATAAGTTAGGGGATTAATCGCTGAAATTTTCTTTTATAGAAGACTCCTTCTAGTGTTTGTTTTAAGCTGGGTAAATATTCTCTAAAATCAATGGACGTACATTAATGGGGCTAAAAGCCATAATTTGCCTGCCATCTCTTATGATTGCCTGCATATCTATACTTTCCTGTACAAACATCAGTTTATACAAACCTTTACCACAAAACCTGGAAGATAGTGCTTATGTCAGAGGGTTTGAAGGTGTCAGAGCTTTTGGAGATGCCCCTAGCAAAGCTATGGAACAAAGTGCTCAACAGTCATTAAAAGACATACTTGAAAAAAATGAAGGAAAGTTACCACGAGAGTTAAATGCCTTAGCGCTTTCAGGTGGTGGTGCTGATGGTGCATTTGGAGCGGGCTTATTGTATGGATGGACCAAGTCGGGAAAAAGACCCGTTTTTCATTTAGTTACCGGCATTAGTACTGGAGCTTTAATAGCCCCGTTTGCCTTCCTCGGTTCCAAATATGATGAACAATTGAAAGCGATTTATACGAATTTATCCGACAAACATATCTATGAGTTTAATAATGTGTTTTCAATTATTTTTTCTTACATTAAACCTGTTTTAAGACCTTCAATAGCATCCAACCAGCCCTTAAAAGAAATTATAAGAAAAGTAGTTAATCAATCAATGCTGGAACAAATTAAGAAGGAGCATTTAAAAGGAAGACGCTTATTTATAGGAACCACTCAATTAAACGCTCAACGTTTAGTAATTTGGGATATTGGTGCAATTGCAGCGAGTGGTAACAAGGAGGCATTGAGTTTGATCCACAAAATATTATTAGCCTCTTCCGCATTACCAGGCATTTTTCCTCCTCAGTATTTTAGCGTTGTTGCCAATCACAAAAACTACAGGGAAATGCATATTGATGGTGGGGTAGAAACTCAAGTGATGTTGTATGAGAGAGCCATCGTTCCTTTTGCAGAGATTTATGTCAATAAAGAAGCACATTTAATCAAACGGCTTTATATAATTCGTAATAGCAAAGTCAAGCCTGAGTGGAAAAATGTCATACCCTTGTTACATGATATCTTGGGGCGGGTTATTTTAACTCTGACTAAAAGTCAGGGGATTGGCGATTTATATCGATTATATGCCTTTGCTGTTCGAGATCACATTGACTACAATCTTGCCTATATTCCTACCAATTTTAAACAACACTCTAAAACCCTATTTGATAAACAGTATATGAATGAATTATTCAAAATTGGTGAAAAACTAAGTATTAAAGGTTACCCTTGGAAAAAATATCCACCAGGGCTGCATAATTAGGTGGGGGGTAATGGAGATCATGACTTAAGTTTAAACATCCATTAATACCTGGAACCAGAATTGAAATAGGGCGATATAGCTATGACTTGGGAGCTAGTACAGGAAAAATTTTTATTTAGGTTAAATAAAACTATAAAAAACCAACCTTCGCATCGATTATTTTCTAGCCCTACCCCATTCAAAGCAGGTCTGAGCACCCAAGGTGAGCAATTTTTAGCAGTGGTTAAGGAATTGAAGGCCTTTTTAGAGGAAGGTAGAAAGCTGGTCCAACCCGACCAAGATTTTTTTGAAGGCTTTTTAAATGCCGCAGCAGATTCTATAAAAGAACCAACCCCGGAAAATTATCAAAAACTAATCGAATGTTTAAAGGAATTACAGAATATAACCTACCTACCCAAGAATCGTGAGATCTATGACTTGGAAGAGAACTATGTCAGGTTAACTAATTTCTATTATTCTTCTGGGGCAACACTATTACTGGGCATCATAATGAGTATTGCTATTACTGCAGTTATCATGGTATCGATGGCGACAAATCCCATTTCAGCTTCATTATTTGTAGCCGTTTTTGGACTGATATTTGTCAGTCATCTAATAATTACCTACGTTGAGGGGCTCGGATCGGAACCTGGATCTGTTCTATCTCGAGTACGTGACGGCAGCATTTTTATTCCTATCGAGAATTTTGTTAATAAACTTAAACCGGAACAATTAATGGATGAAGATAGCTGCCAACAAGATGAGATTGAGGATCGGGCTAGAGTTAAGTCCAGATAAATTAGTGGGATATAGAACTATTTTGGAAAGCTTTCCTCTCCCCCGATCTAAGACCATTAAATTGAGGAAGAAATTCCTTACTGCCTACAGCGCCCACGGCTTGTACCTGATATCCACACAAAAATATTACGCCTAGCTACCGCGCAAAAAGCCGGTACCTAGGCAGTATTCATACTATAACATTATGTTATATGCAAATTTCCTGTGGAACCCTCAGGGTTAAGCCTGGAGGACGAAACGTAGTGGACGAATGTTATTTAGACAACGGTTCCTTAACTTTATGGCCTCTCATCTAATTCTTTACGCTGTGATGGTAGAAAATCCTTTCTATCCAAACCCATAACTACTGCCAAGGCGCCGGCGACATAAATTGATGAATAAGTACCGATAACAATACCTATAATAAGCGCCAAAGCAAAACCATGAATGGTTTCCCCTCCATAAACAAACAAGGCTACCACGACAAACAAGGTCAAAACTGAAGTCATGATAGTTCTTGATAAAGTCTGGTTGATAGAAACATTCATTATTTCTAATGGGCTGGTGCGGCGAATCTTGATAAAATTCTCGCGAACTCTGTCAAAGACCACAATAGTATCATTGAGAGAATAACCTATTACTGCTAATAACCCAGCCAGCGCCTTTAGATCAAATTCAATACCAAACATTGCAAAAACCCCGAGTATTAATACAGGATCATGCACCAAGGCTACCGCCGAGCTGACTGCCAGACGATATTCAAAGCGCATGGCAATATAAATCATAGTAGCAAGTAAGGATACAATAATTGCTAAAGCCCCCTTAGTTGCCAATTCTTGGCCTACCTGAGGACCAACAAAATCAACACGCTGCTTAACAGCGCCTGGTAACTGCGCCATTACTTTGTCAGCAAGCAGGCTTTGTTCCAGATCAGCACGCGGAGCGATGCTAATCAGCACATCCTTAGACGTTCCATAACTAACAACCTGTGCTTCTTTGAAACCAGCTTTATATAAATTGTCACGAATTACTGAGAGATCGGCAGCTTGGTGCGGATAGGTTATCTCAATTTGCGTACCGCCAGTAAAATCCAGTCCCCACTTCAAACCATTAGTAAACAAAGCAGCAAGGGATACCACAAATATAAGCGCAGAGAACAAAGCAGTCCACTTACGTGCGCCCATAAAATCTACGTTTGAATTTGGATTAAAAAATTCCATCTAAGCCTCGTTTTAAATACCAATTGATAATTTTTTCACATTACGGCCGCCATAATACCAGTTTACTATAGCGCGCGTGTAGGTGATGCTAGTTAACATGGACGTTAATAATCCTAAACATAGAATTACTGCAAAACCACGCACAGGCCCCGTGCCAATTGCAAACAAGATTATGCCTACAATAAGTGTGGTGACGTTTGCATCAATAATAGTTGAGAAAGCCCTATCATAGCCTGCATAAATAGCAGCTTGTGGCGAAAGCCCATGACGCAGCTCCTCACGGATTCTCTCGTAGATAAGTACATTGGCATCCACCGCCATGCCTACGGTTAACACAAAACCAGCTATACCTGGTAAGGTTAGCGTTGCCCCAATAATTGACATTAAGGCAGATAATAAAATCAGGTTTAAGAAGAGAGCAATATTGGCAACTAGTCCAAAGAAGTGATAATAAACCAGCATTAATATAAGAATTAATCCCATACCCACTTCAAGGGATACCAAACCTCGATGAATATTTTCTTTACCTAATGAGGGTCCTACTGTGCGTTCTTCAACAGGATAAATCGTAGCGGGTAAGGCACCAGCTCTGAGCATTAAAGCAAGGTTAGACGCCTCTTTGCTATCAGCTAAACCAGTAATTTGGAAAGAATTACCCAGGGCATTTTGAATCACTGGAGCTGAAATTACTCTTTCTTCACGATGAGTGGAACGTTGTTCCACACCATTTACCATCTGCGTTGTAGACTTGGTATCTACATAAACAATCGCCATACGTTTACCAATATTCTCTCGAGTGATTTTGGTGAATAAACTTTCACCACCTCCGCCCAATTGTATTTGTACTGATGAAGAGGCTGTTTGTTGATCAAAACTTGAAACTGCTGAGGTAATCGAGTCACCGCTTAAAACCACCTGACGTTTCAGGAGAATAGGCTGATTATCCATCATGTATAATTTTGAATTTACAGGAACTGCGCCCGTCTGTTTGGCAACCTGTGCATCGTGCTCTTGATCAACTAGATAAAATTGCAGGGTAGCGGTGCCGCCAAGAATTTGTTGCGCCCTTCCTGCATCCTGGATGCCTGGTAAATCAACAGCCACACGAGTAGCGCCCTGTTGTTGTACTACCGCTTCACCAATACCTAATTCATTAACCCTGTTTCGCAAAATAGTCATGGTTTGTTCAATTGTATTTTGACGAATAGTATTTAACTCTGCTGGGGACAAGGTAGCCGTTACTGAACTGGTAATATCCGATTTACTAAAAGTAAGGTTAGGGAATTTTTCTTTCAATTCCAGGTAGGCTTTGTCTGTGATTTCCGCACTACGAAAGCGGATTTCAATGCCTTTATCAGCAAGATAACGTATACCTGAATAGCGAATACCTGTCTCACGCAAATCCTGACCTATACCTTTCATTAAGCCTTCAAAGCGGCGAGAGATTACACTATCAACATCTACCTCTAAAAGAAAATGAACGCCACCACGCAAATCCAAGCCTTGTTTCATAGGCTCAGCCCCTATCCTGGAGAACCAACCTGGCGTAGCAGCTGCCAAATTCAATGCTACTGTATATTGTGAACCCAGACCATTTTTTACGACATCACGCGCCAGTAATTGATTGTCTGGAGAGCGAAAACGTACTTCAACATTTTCACTGTTAGTCGCTATCGCAAAGTGCGGGATCTTAGCTTCATCTAGAAGAGTTCTTACTTGCTGCGTCAACTGTTCCATATCAGTAGAAGATGAGGAGGAAATTTGAATTGCTGGATCTTCACTGTATAAGTTAGGTATCGCGTAAAACAAACCGATTACTACAATAGCAATAAGAACTAGATTTTTCCAAAGTGGATATTTATTCTGCATATGTTTGTCCCTGGATCAAACTTAGAGGGATTTAAGGGTGCCTTTTGGCAAAACTGAACTTACAGCGCCTCGTTGCACAGTAATTTCAACGCCTTCAGCAAGGGCAAGCTTAAGATATTGCTCATCTATTGATGCTACCTTACCAAGTATGCCGCCAGAAGTTACAATCTCATCGCCTTTTTTCAATGTACCGACCAATTCACGATGTTCTTTAGCGCGTTTATTCTGTGGTCTTATCAACATGAAATAAA
The DNA here is from genome assembly GCA_013812775.1 of Tatlockia sp. Classification (GTDB taxonomy): domain Bacteria; phylum Pseudomonadota; class Gammaproteobacteria; order Legionellales; family Legionellaceae; genus Tatlockia. The sequence continues at coordinate 52,084 of JACCSX010000290.1, forward strand.
ACACTACGAAGATTGCTGCGATCATTATCAACGGAAATGTTCCATCAGCTTGTGCAGCTTGCGTTGTTGAGCCTGCAGCCAAAGCATCACTAATAAAAAAACCCATTCAACTCTCCTTAACTATATTAGACTTCTCAAGGGTAAGCGCAAGTAGCGTGACATCATAGCGAGAATTCAACCGCAGGTAAATGAAGACTTAGCAATTTAACTAATATCTTCACGCGCCCTTTTATCCTGAAGCATGGATTCTATCTGATTTTTAAAAAAATGTGCATTATGTTGAATAAGAAATCGATGACATAACAGTGGTGTTTGCAGGAAGAGGTGATGAAGATAAGCCCGGGTCAATTTTTGACCGCAGGTTGGACATTCACAGTGGACAATAATTGGCTGATGTTGATTTGCCATAGCACTGTCAAGTAAAGAGAAACTATTTGTTTCTCCGTAAACTTGAGCAAGCAAGGCATCAGATGTTGGTTTATCTGATTCAATCCATTTAACGCCATGTTCTATTAATTCATGAGACTGCATTAAATTAAAAGCACCAGACAAATAAATTGGCCTAGCTTTGTAC
>JACCSX010000292.1 GCA_013812775.1 Tatlockia sp.
TTAAACCATAAAGAATACTAAAGTTAATGCGTTTACCTGTTTGGCGTTGCTCATGCGTTACCGACTCAAGCGGTACATCAAAAAGACCTGCTGCAGTCAGGGTATGGATATCTTGGCCTGTAGTAAATGCAGATAGTAAAGTAGTATCTTGAGACAGATAAGCAAGAACACGAAGCTCTATTTGTGAGTAATCGGCTGATAAAAACAGATAGTTTTCACTTGGCTTAAATGCAGCACGTACATGTAATTTATCAACAGGAATATTCTGCAAATTTGGCTCTGAACTTGAAAGTCGACCTGTAGTAACTGCTGTCTGACTAAAAGTTGTATGCACTTTTGCTGTATGAGGATTAATAGCATCACGCAAGCCTTCTAAATAGGTGCTCTTAATTTTATAAAGTTCACGATATTTTGCAATAAGGCCAGGCACAGGGTGCAGGAGCGCAAGTTCTTTAAGCACTTCTTGATCAGTTGAATATCCGGTCTTTTGAGTGGTTTTTTTAACCGCAGGAAGCTTAAGATAATTAAACAATAGATCTTCAAGTTGCTTTGGTGAATTTAAATTAAGTGTAGCAAAACTTTCACCAAGCAAATCGGTGATAGCATTGCGTAACACAGCAAGATCGTGTGTAACGACAGTATTAATCTGCTCTAAAACAGCAAAGTCTACAAAAATACCCTCTTTTTCCATTTCGTAGAGCACCTGCATAGTAGGCATTTCTAAATGGAATAACAAGTCTTGTAGCTTACGATCATGCACTTCTTGCATAAACAAGTTGTAAAGCTTATACGTCTGATGAGCGTCAGCTGCAGCATACTCAGTTGCAATGCCTAAGGGAACATAAGAAAAGTCTTTATATTTATTTTTTTTAACAACATCATTCCAAAAAAGCATTGGCTCTTGAAAATAATACTCAGAAAGATATTTAAGACCTATACGCTGCCCTTCTGGGACTACCAAGCTTGCAGCAATCATTGTATCAAAGACAATCCCCTTAAGTTCTATTCCAGCATGATACAACATCAGAGCATCAAATTTTGCATGATGCAAATACTTTGCAATACATTTATCTTCAAATAATGGCTTAAGCTGCTCAAGCACGTATGTTTTTGAAAGTTGTAGCTCATCAGTTATATGACCAAACGGAATATAATAGGATACTCCCTCTTGTACACAAACAGATATACCAATTAAATTTGCCTCTAGGGGTTTAAGTCCATCACCTTCTGTATCAAGCGCACAGTGTTTAGCTGTACGTATGTGGTTACACACTTCGTTAAGTAGTTCTTTTGTGTTTACGAGTATAAACGTATACATACCATGCAAGGGAAGCGTTGGTACAGAGCTTACAGATTGTAGCTTGTCCGAGCTTTGACTATCTATATCTTTTACCAATGTTTTGAATTCAAGCTTTTCAAAAAAAGCGCGTGCTTTGTGCCAATTATTGCGCTCAAAAATACAACTTTGGGCTGTTAATGCTGTATCGTATATACGTAGTATAAAAAGTTGTTCGCTTAAAAAAGCCTCTGCTTTAGCATTGATAAGCAGTTCTTGAATCCGGGCAGATTTTACTGCGTTAATACCAGCATACAGATCCTCAAGAGAATTAAATTGCTGCACTAATTGTTGCGCACCTTTAGGCCCTATACCTTTAACACCAGGAATACTATCGGCTGCATCCCCTACCAGAGCATAATAAAATGGTATCTTGGCTATCTCAAAGCCAAGCTTTTCTTGTAAGCTTTCAACTGTTATAAAAGCCTCTTTAAAGGGATCTAAGATAGTAATATAGTCACTAACCGCCTGGCCCATATCTTTATCAGAAGTTACAAAAACTGAAGGACACTGCTCACGTTCAAGATCTTTAGCGATAGAATACATAAGGTCATCAGCTTCAACACCTTGCATTTGTACTTGTATGAGCCCGATATTATTAGCAAACTCTTGTATAAGTTCTTTTTGAGAGACTAAATCGCTTGGTGCAGCTTGACGTGAATCTTTATAATCTTCGTACATTTCATGACGTACTGTTTTACCTTTGCTGTCCCATACAAGTACCATAGCATGCGGCTGATACGTATCAATAAGCTTTTTAATCATGCGGCAAAAGCCGTAGACGGCCTGAACAGCAATACCATCTTTGGTATGCAGCGGCCTAATACTATAATAAGCTCTGTATAAAAACGAAGAACCATCAATTATAAATACTCTATTTTTTGGGGCAGTATCCACCGGAACCTCAGTAATCTTAAAGTGTAATAATCTAGTATAAGCAGTCTAAATAGTAAAAAGTTTTAAAATAATCTTAAAAAGCATGACACAATTGCTTTTCTAAGTAAAATAGAGAAGTAAAGAAAATCATTACAGCTGGCTTTATACTATAAAAAGGCCCGAATTACCGAGCCTTTTTATACAGAATAGTAAAAATTCTTATTGAATTGAGCATCGACTAGAACTTTTGCTTTTTGCATCTGCAGTGGTTTGAGGAACTATATCACAGTACTTGGCAATAAAGTCACGAGTAAATTCTTTGTTATATATAAGTCCAACAATTAATGGAGAAAGACCTATTTTATTAGTTTTTCTGCATCCTTTATCTGTACCTTCCAATGAAAGCAATAACTGAAGAACCTCTCTGCTTGGATAAACAATTTCGTCTTTTACACACCCTTGAAATGCGTAATGCCATAAATTATTACCCACCTTGTCACAGGTGTTTAAACTAAAGCCTCTTTTAAGAAGATATACTACAGTTGCTACAGAATCATAAGCAGCTGCTTGTAAAAGTTGATAACGTTTATCATCTATGTAGGCTTTAACTAATGGATTAGTTGTATAACTTTGGCTTGGTAGCTTAGCAGACCCATCTATAACGGGTGCCAATGATTCTAATACCTCCTGGTTATGAGCATCATATACATTAATCTTATTTTCCATAAGCTTATGTATAAAAAGCAATTGTTCAAGATCTAATATATCTCTATTAGTTAGATTCCATAAGCGTGCAATATTATCATGTGATCCAGTTAACGCATATTTACCATCTGGGCTAAATGCTACTGAACTTACATAACTAGTATGACCTATAAATTCACGAGGCTGTAATGTAACTACATCCCACAAGCATGCAGTTTTATCCCATGAACCAGTTAACGCATAGTTACCATCAGGGCTAAATGCTACTGAATCTACAAAATCAGTATGGCCTTTAAGTTCACGTGACTGCAATGTACTTAGATCCCACAAGCGTGCAGTTTTATCCCATGAACCCGTTAATCCAGATTTACCATCTGGGCTAAATGCTACCGAGGTTAAAAATTTAGTATGACCTTTAAGTTCACGTGACTGCAATGTACTTAGCTCCCACAAGCGTGCAGTACACTAGAATCACTTGAAACAGGAAACTATAGTTTTACTGCTAGAGCACTTAACGCTAATGTAGCAAACTGCAACAGCGACCTATCAGCGCCTGTAGCTGTTACCGTTACACAGCTTAGCATCACAATAAGTACCCCTACTTCTCTGTTAGTTGATACCAATACAACGGTAATAAATGGTACAGTAAGATGTTCTAGAAGCTTGCGGGCACCGTTTAATCCAGTAACATTATTTGTTAATGAAGTAGCTGTAGCAACAGTAACTCCTGATGCTAATGGCAACTTTAGCGTACAAGTAACCTTACCACTAGGCACTTCAACGATAGTTGCTCAAAGCACACAAGGTGATACGATCATAAGATCAAACGAGCTTTTGATAACAGTAATACGCTCAACACCGACACCGACTCCAACAGACGGACCAACTATTACACTTGCAGGTCCTGCATGTCGTAAAGTTAGAGAGCATAAGCCAAGAATATGCGGCAAAGCTACACCAAATAGCACTGTGTATGTGTATGCTAACAGAAAGCTTGTAGCTAAAACTAAAGCAAATAACACTGGAGCATTCTGTGTTAGACCATGCAGCAGGTTAAGACATGGTTGCAATGCAGTTATTGCACAAGCAGTTAATAGTGCAGGGATTCCCGCTCGCTCTAATGGTGTAAGACTGTTTGTTAAGTAAAGCTAATACATATTATAAGGGGCATTGCCCCTTATAATCCCAAAGTGTTTTTAAGTAAATATAGCAATAAGGCTCGATGGTCTCGAGCCTTATTGCTTATTAAAATAAATTTCCCTCGAAGACTTTCAAAAATGCGGGTAATTACAAGTGCTAAAGCAACCGGGTTTTCCGGTGCACTCAATAAACTAGCAAAAACCAGTTACTAAAAGCAGCTTTTCTTTTTCAAATAACCGCGTATTCTTAATATATATCGATCTTACTCTACTACAGAAATATGGCCATCAAATGCTCATCAACGTCAGGTTGCTTAACGGATATAAAGAAACATTTACGTACACAGTTCCAACTGAATTAGCATCAGAAAATCTGGTAGGAACTTTAATTAAAGTCCCTTTTCAAAAACGTATAGAAACCGCTTTAGTCTGTGAGCAATTTGAACATCTTAAAAACCCTGTTTCATTTGCTTTGCGTACTGCACACTCACTTGAACCTTTTCCTCAAGATGCTTATTATCAACAATTTATTAAACAGTTAAGCATCTATTATGCTTTAGATCCTTTTTATTTTTTTAAGCGCGTGCGCATATTTTTAAAAGAAAAAGAAGAAATCGAGCAAAGCGCAACAAGCCCTATTCTTGAGCATAGACTACTTGATGTTACTCTCTCAGAAGATCAAAAAATTATCGTAACTGCTCTTACTCCGATTATAGAGTCACCACGCTATTACCCTAGTTTACTCCATGGCGTAACGGGATCTGGTAAAACTGAAATTTATAAACAACTTATTATGCATGCTCTAAGCTGTAACAAAAGTGTATTGCTGCTACTACCTGAAGTATCTCTTGCCGTACAGTTTACTCAGCTCCTTAAAAAACAATTACCTGAGAGCGTCCTTATATTTGGCTTCCATTCAGCTACAAGCATTAAAGAAAAA
>JACCSX010000324.1 GCA_013812775.1 Tatlockia sp.
AAAATTCCCAAACTAACAGCTATTTTTTGGTATTCCAAAGTGGAACTCAGAGGTGGCCAGAGGGTGGGCTAGTAATTGTGGCCCAACTATGACTTTAGTGGGCTAGTAATCGTGGCCGGTGACACTAGCAACGCCGCCAAATGGCTCAACGTAAAATCGATGGCTGGGAAAATGAGAAATGATCCAATTGGCAATGCGCCATTTACCGCCATGATATCTTAGAATAGGTCTTTTAATACTATTACTCATTTTTTATTTTGCTCTGATATAAAAGTTACTTTATAAATTACCTTTAATTATTTGATTCAACAGGGAAAATATTGCCAATGTTAAAATTGAAAGCCCATTTGTTGATGATTAATTTGTTTTTTAATTGGTAAGGTACGAGTATATTCTCTCTCTTTTTTATTAGAGAGTGTTTCATTTTTCAAGAGACTAGCACCTTCCTTGATAAATATAAAAGGAAGCATAGACAAAAAAATAACATTTTCACAAGCAATTGTTTTGAGATAGTACCCTCGTTGGTAACGTATTTTTGCCATATCACAAAAGCAGGTAAAGGCATCTTTAAACGAATGAAAGGCTGGTGTTCGGCTTTGGCCAATCTTAGATTTGATGCGCCCATTGATAGCTCTAATCGTCCATTCACCAAGCAAGTCTTTTTCCAAGCACAATACATAATAGCGACTATCTTTTTCAAAACGGGCAGCATGATAGGTTTCTTTTTTTTTAAAATCCCAAAAATGAAAAGAGGGTAGGGCGATAAACCAGGGTGTCATGATACAGATCCAAATTGAGTGTGATTATTGCTAGCAGCACAATTCACCATGACTTACCCGTAGCCGGTTCAGTTATGTGTTAGGAACTGCAAACAGAATTGGCTGTGCTCAGATTATTTTGCAAATGAACCCACATTATTCTGCCAATATATTTCAATGAAACCACAATAAATTGCAAATGGATTTGATTATGAACTCACATTATTTTGCAAATAGATCATCCTCAAAAAGATGCTAACTTTTATGCTTTAGCTCAGATGCAATAAAAACCTATTTTTTATTTTAATTGTATGTCATTCTCTTCGCTTTTTAGCTCTTTTGATAATTCAACTTAAACGCATAGGGTAACTTGCCATGTTTTATGAAATAATTTCCCCCGAAGGCTTGAAAAGCTATTTACTTGGAACACTGCATGTTAAAGATGAAGAAATAGTAACTCTCCCTTTGGAAGTTAAACGTGCGTTTGATAATGCTGATCATTACGTTTTTGAATCAGATAGTTGTGATTTAATAACATTACACTCTGAAGCGTCAACTCTGATTCTTGAATGGAAATTAGCTAATCAATATCTGACTGATCCCCCTGGAATGGCAGAACCACTTATAGCCCTGTGTGAATGTCCGTCACTGTTTAAGGCTCCTTCTTCAAAGCAGCGAGAGGAGCTAGATTCGCAATTATTTTATGAGGCGCAACGTAGAGGTCAACGCGTTGATTTTCTCGAAACTCATAGGCAAATATTGAAGGTATTGCTTGGATATCAATTTACTTATCCTTTACACGTTAATTTCTATGAGTGGAAGGAGAAAAATATAAATCGATTTCAAAATATGGCACTAGCCCACCTAGCTAAGTTAAAGAGTGCTTACTTAAACAATGATTTACAGACGCTTACGAGCTTGTGGAAAAGCAAATTGGAATCACAAGACGCTCCGACAATTGTTGACATGTATTTTAAATCAATATCATATGAAAGAGATATTACGCTAACAGAATCCATGAAACCATTTATCAAAGAGGGTGGTGTTTTCTTTGTTGTGGGCGCAGGACATCTTCCGGGTATCACCCAAAAACTTGCCGAAGAAGGCTACACAGTAAATTCCATACCATTGAGTCAAAGATTATATCCAATTTCGGGCTCTATTGAGGATGCTCAAAAAGTTGCTGCTTTTAGAAAAATTTATTGCGCAATGTATGCGGGACAAACCAGCTTTTTTAAAAAAAAAGCAGATCATTGTAAATTAAGTCAATTAACTGTACAAGAAATAACGAATTATATCAGGGTCAATCCAACTTCAAGATCTGCAGTTGCCTGGGAATTAGCCCAAATCCATTATATGAAGTTCTCAATTAATAACCAAGAGTTATTCAAGTCTATCCATCAATATTGTTTCAAAAATAGCTCTAGTTTTTTCTCTTTATTTAAGCAGTCGAATAATTTTCCCCAAGGCTATGCTGGAGAGATACAAAAAAGAATTAATGAGGCTCGTGACGATTCACGAACTGGATTAATTCGAAATGTGTTAAACTAAGAGATGGGATGAGCAATGAGTAGAAATTTATATTGGAGCGGGTCGCGACATTTAAAAGAAAAGAGCCTAGTACCCCAATTTCCAGAATCCCGGCCGAAACTCAACTAGGCTTATTTTGAACCCCTACATATATGATTAGGAATATCAATAGAATAAGGTTTTGTATCAACATACAACCTGACATCGTTCATTTCCATTAAAAAATGAGGCTTTAACTAAGAAGACACAGGGGGACGAGTTAAATTTAGATCTGGTAATTGTTGGGAACTGCAAACAGAATTGGCTGTGCTCAGATCATTATTCTGCCAATATATTTCAATGAAACCACAATAAATTGCAAATGGATTTGATTATGAACTCACATTATTTTGCAAATAGATCATCCTCAAAAAGATGCTAACTTTGATGCTTTAGCTCTTTTGATAATTCAACTTCTAACTCTTCTATAGACGGAAGTAATGTTTTTATTTCTTTAGGTAATAGCTCTGTGAGCTTGTACTCAGCAAGACCAATGGGTTTACTCATATCCCTTAATGCATATTCGGCAAGAACACCAACTTTAGAACGACACAAAATTAAACCTATTGATGGGTTATCGCCATGTTGGCGTAGTAAATCATCAACAGCTGATAAATAAAAATTCATTTTTCCAGCGTACTCTGGTTTAAATTTTCCAGACTTGAGCTCGACAACCAAAAATGACCTAAGCTTTATGTGATAAAATAATAAATCAAGATAAAAGTCTTGGTCTTCTACTTGAATGTGATATTGGCGGCCTAAAAAGGCAAATCCTTCGCCGAGCTCGAGAAGAAACCGCTCGATATGTGCGACCAAAGCCTCCTCCACTTCTCGTTCATGGGCATCTTTGCCAAGACTAAGAAAATCAAATAGGTAAGGGTTTTTAAGTGTATCTTTTGCAAGATCTGAGTGAGGTGCTGGTAAATTGGTGCTAAAATTGGTTACAGCCTTTCCTTCTCTTCTATAGAGATCTGTCTCAATTTGCATAGATAAAACATTTCGAGACCAACCGTGCTCTTTGGTCTTTTGGATATAAAATTCACGTTCTGTTTTGTCTTTTATTTCATACATTAATGCAATATTATGTCCCCAAGGTAATTGGTCAACAGCCTGTTGACCAATTTCTTCAAAGTTATATTCTTCAGCAAAGCGCTTCATGTATTTTAAATTCTGTGGACTAAACCCTTTCATCTCAGGAAATTCAGATCGTAAATCTCGGCTCAACTGCTCTATAATTTTAGCACCCCAACCGTGTTTTTCTTGTGATCGTAAAATTTCACTTCCAATATAATGATAAAGCAATATCATTTCACGGTTGGCGCTCAGGGCTGCTTTATAGCGCGTGACCTTAACCCGTGATCTTAAATCGTCTAAAAATTTTTTATAACTCTCACCTGTAATGTTTTTAGTGTAACCGTTCGGCGAACTACACGATGCTCAATCTAATTGCTATTAACCTTAACGGGTAAAAGATTTAAGTAATCCTCTTCATTGTTGCAAGCACGAATATTTTCAAATAAATATTTAAGATACTCAA
>JACCSX010000329.1 GCA_013812775.1 Tatlockia sp.
CCACAATTTCCTATGGTGAGCAAGCCAAAAGCATCGGCGACAAAAACAAAGCGCGGGCTGTTGGAGCTGCCAATGGAAGAAATCCAATTTCAATTGTCATACCTTGTCATCGCGTGATTGGTAGCAAGGGTCATTTAGTTGGTTTTGGCGGGGGCATTGAAAAAAAAGCCTATCTTTTAAATTTGGAAAAAAACCAATCATGTTAAATCTAAAAAAAATTATCTCTAAGACTGTGAACAAACAAACGATCTCTTTTGCTATTGCAGGCTTGATAAGTACAGGGATTATGTTCGGTATTTATGTAATTTTATACAAACATATTTATTTTCAATATGCTTATTTCATAGCTTATTGTATTTCAGTAATTGCTCTATATTTTATGAACTCCGCCGTGTTTAAAAAGGAAATATCGTTACAGACTTCCCTAGAGTTTCCTCTAATCTACTTATTGCAATATGTACTGAGCGCAGCCTCTTTAGAATTTTTCGTTTGGTTGGGTGTTTCAGAAACCTATGCACCCCTGCTAATTATACTAATTTTGCTACCGCTAACCTTTTTATTAAATCGTATTGTATTTCGAATCCATTAATGGAAATAACCTTATGAATAATAAGTCCCTGAATACTTACTCAGATTTATGCACGCAAGTCTATGACTTATCTAAACCAGCACCACCGAAAGATGCCTATGATTTCTATTTAAGTTATGTCAAAGAAACGCAGGGTGCTATTCTGGAACCCATGTGTGGCACTGGACGTTATCTTCTGCCCATGTTGGCAGAGGGTGTTCAGATCGAGGGTTTTGACGCCAGTCATGCTATGTTGGATGCCTTAAAAATCAAAGCAAAAAATCAAAATCTTAGCCCCCAGATTTGGTATGGTTTTATCGAAGAACTTAAACAGCCAAAACAATACGGATTAATTTTTATTCCCTGTGGTTCATTTTGCTTAATCACGGATTTGCAAGCTATAAAAAAATCGCTACAAACTATTTATGATCATTTAGAAAAAGATGGCCTATTAGTTTTCGAAGTGGAAACCTCACATTCTCTACCAAAAGAATTAGGCTTATGGCGTGGTTCAAGATGGCTAAGAGCGGATGGCAAAATCATTCTACTCAGTCAATTAGCAATGCTTGAGGAGGCAATTTGCTATTCAATTGGCAAATATGAATTAGTAGAAGGTAATCAGATTATCCAATCCGAAATCGAGGAATACAAAATCCGTATCTATAATGAACCTGCCTTTTTGCTTGAACTGCTCGCAAAAACAGGCTTTAACCAGATACGATTGGTTAAAGCCTTTGATAGAAACTGCTCTCCTGAAGAAAGTGACGAATCTTATATTTATGAATGCAGAAAATGATTGGAGTTAAAAAAGATGACCTTTCAACTATCCTTCGAAGACGAACTCGATCCAGATGATATTCAAATTCTAAGTGATGGCATCATGGACAATGCCAAGCTAAAAAAGGGTTTCAAACCCCTCGATTTTTTCGCCTACTTTATCCGTGATAAAGACAGCACTATTCTAGGGGGATGCAACGGCTGTACCCTATATGGTTCTCTTCATGTTGATCAACTTTGGGTTGCTGAATCCCATCGTCATCAGGGACTAGGTTCCAAGCTTATTGAAGCAGCCCTCCTCTATGGCAAAAACAAAGGCTGCCTCTTTGCCACAGTCAACACTATGGATTGGGAAGCATTAGGTTTTTATCAGAAAGCAGGCTTTAGCATTGAGTTTGAACGTCATGGTTTTTTTAAAGATTCGGTTTTTTATTTTTTAAGGAAAAAATTAAAAGAGGGGTAAAAATGGCTGTAAAACTGGGTGTTTTTGGGGAAGTCGGATCCTTTTCTGAAGAAGCTGCATTAGCCTATGCTAAGCGAGAAGGCATAACCCCATCTCTGGTCTATTTGATTGATATGGAGGGAGTGCTTGCTGCTATTGAAAATGGTGATCTGGATCTTGGAATCTTACCCGTTGTTAACCTGATTGGAGGACTGGTAAGACCTGCATTTCAGGCGATGGGCAAACATCTCTTTTTACCTGTTGATGAACTTTGGCTGCAGGTGCACCAATGCTTGCTTGTTTTACCCGGGACAAAAACGCATCAAATCACTAGCATTGTTTCTCATCCGCAGGCACTTTCCCAATGTAAACACTATTTACAAAAAGATTTTGAAAACATTGAGCGTCGAGAATGGAGCAATACCGCAATAGCGGCCAAAGATTTAGCTGAGGGGATTTTAGAATCAGGTAGCGCAGTTATAGCTTCAGCACGCTGTGCAGATATCTATGGTCTGGAAGTTTTAGCTAAAAATGTACAAGATACCAACCCCAATTTAACTGCTTTTATTTTAGTAAAAAAAAGGGGAGAAATTAATTAAATTGAATAGCAACGATCCGGCTTTTCTCAGATTGAAGATTAAAACTTATAAAAAAATTGTCCATACAAAAAGCTGCACCATGATTTTTTACCATGGTGTAACTTTGGTTGAAAAAGGTGATGGGTTAAAGGTTTCTAGTTCCCCATCTTCTTTTGCCTTCCCATAAATCTCAGGGTCTTCCTCTTTATCCTTCTTATAATTAGATGGTTTGGGCTCTGTAGAGAGAGGTGTTGGAGCAGAACTTTGAGCCTTTTGTTTTTTAAGATCTGTGGTTGGTAATAAATTTTCTGTCAAGCGTTGAATAAACGCATTTTGAAGAGCTAAGGAGGGTAAACTAATCTGCAAAGAGATTATATTTCCTTTTTCATCTTGAATAATATTTACACAATCCTCAGAAATCTGATGTTCTTCTTTAAATTCTTTTAATTCTTTGAGTATAGCTGACATGAATTTTTTTAATTCATGCCTTTGCACCTGGGTTAATAAATCAGGCTCACAAAGCAAATTAATGCTAAGAGTCTTCTCTAAACGGTCATTAGTGTCATTAGATATTACTAATAACTCCTTATCCACTAAATCTGCAATGATGTCTGGATCGAAACTATTTTCATCGACTTGAGATTCTGAGGCAGGCGAGTCCCCTGTGCCTAATGAACCTGATTCGCTTGACAATTGGCCGTCAGTATCCAGCGATTGATCTGGTTTGCTAGTTAGAGACTTACCATCGCCTTGGCTTGCTTTTTCCTCAGATTGAGAGCCAGAACCGGATCCACCACCGCCTCCCCCGCCAGCACCATGCCCTCCACATTTACGATTAGGTGAAGTTTCTTTAAAACAGTCCTTACAGTATGAACGCATGGATTCTGCGGCCGCCTCTCCCCGTTCTGTGTTTTTGTTCAATTGTTGTAAGGTTAGTGTGGTGGATGAAGTTTGCAGTGGTTGTGGAGAAGTTTGAAATTTGTCTTTATTCATGGCAAATACCTAATTCAAATTTATAAGAATAATATAAAAGATGTTCTGTACATTGTACCTAAAAAACCTGCGCGCACCTTGTTAACAGGATTTATTTACTATTTTTTTACAGCCCAAATTAACTTCGTCACTTTATAAGAAATTTTACAGTCAAATATTATTACCCATTATTCGTCACAAATTTATTGACAAATTATACCTGCCAGGTTCTAATAAATCTGAAATAATTTATAAAATCAAGGTAAAACCATGAAAGATATGAACAATTCAACATTTCTTTTAGCTCTTATTTTATTCATTAATGCAATAAAACCTGTTTCAGCTTGTACTACCTTAATCGTGGGTAAAAATGCAACTCTGGAAGGAAAAACGATTATCGCTCGCACTTCTGACACTATAGACGCGCGAAGAGCGAAAAATCTAAAAATTTATTATGAAAAAGATTCGTCTAAATCGTATATAGGTCTCCCCTATTGGGATTTAGAAGATGATGAGAAGAATGATATGTCTCAGGTTACAACCAATGTAAACGGAGTATCGCTAAGTGCCACTGAAACAATTCGCTCGAACGAAAAAGTTTTAGCATTAGATCCGCCAGCCTATTCGCAAAAAGGGATTGCCGAACCTAACATTCCAGGCCTGGTTATGCCTTTTGCCACCACCGCTCGAGAGGCTGTCGATATTCTTGGTAAAGCCATTGAAAATCGGGGTATAGCTAAAACGGGTTTTGGTGTTCTTTTTGCAGATAAGCGTGAAGCCTGGTATTTGGAAACTCTAAGTGGGCATCAATGGGTCGCTATAAAAATTCCAGATGATGTTTATTTTGTTGCTGCAAATGGGCCCGGGCAGATACAGGCTTATTCCCCTACAGAATATCAGTATAAATTCTCACTTTTTAATGGTAAGACGCCCATAGAATTTGCCATCGAAAATGAAATAGCTCAAACAACAAATTTAAAAATCTTTGATTTTAGAAAAACCTTTGCGGACATAAAAAATCCTAGAAATCCTAAAAAAAACTATGTTCGAGTTGCTTATTTACAACATCATTTTAACCCAAGCAGCCAATTGTTTGATTTAGAAACCATTAATAAGGGCACATTTCCCATATTCCTTAAACCGGAAAAGAAAATTTCTGTCAATGATGTACAATCTATTTTGACAAGTCATTATCAAGAATACAGTGATATTGATCCTTATCATGATTATAATAAAGATATTAACCAGAATGACTCTTATCGTTCCATTGCCACCTTAAATACCTCTAATGCTCATGTGACCCTTGTCGATAACAACCTAATGGATACAGATGTTAATATTAATAACCTGGAATATATAGCGCTTGGGATGCCAACCATTAGTTTTTATTTACCTATATATTTTGGCATAACAAAAGTCCCTGACTCCTTAGACGGTGCAACAGATAAAGCCGATTTAGAAAACGAAAAACTATTTTGGCAATTTAGAAAATTACAGACCTTAGTGTTCTTAAGTGATCCTGAAAAAAACATTCTATTTAATCCGCAAAAATCAGAGTCAATTATCCAGGAAAAGTACAAGGCATTGGCAAAAGAAGTAGAACAAGACCGATTATTAATGGAAGCCGATTATAAACAAAATAAGTCTCGAACCATTATTAATAACTTTACAAAAAATACGGTGAATAAACTGTCCAAACTTAATGGACAGTTAATTCAGTCGCTTATGGAACGGTTGGATATAAATGCAAAATATAAACTTCAAGATGAACAAGAACGAGCCAATTGGTTTACAGCAAAGGTTCGCGAGCAGGAATGTCATTTTAAACCTGCGCACTGTAAGAAGGATACTAAAACATTGAACGTTCACGAAAACGCTTAAAATATGTACGATACGGTATGAGTACTTAAGCATTTTGATTATAAAAAATGATTATCTTTTTATAAGAATGTCTACTTTCTGGATGCCGAGATTGCTGTGTTAAAATGTTTTAAATGTTCCGCATCTTTGCAATTGGGTTAACAGAAAGCATATAATATCAGGCTGCTTTTAATAATGAAGATAGATAAATGTTCTTTAGAATGTCTTTTCGATTTATAATCAACTTGTTAATAATTAGTACATTAACATTTCTTTGTGCTTTTAAAGTTATAGCATCTAATTCAAATGATCCGATTTCACTATTGTTAACTAATACTCTAGCTGCAACTCCCATTATAGAAGATTTAGAGGAACTGACCTCTACGATAGGCGGTCGCCCTACTGGCTCGCCGGCAATGAGCAATGCGATAAATTGGGCGTTAGAACGATTTTACTCTGCTGGGCTTGAAACGGCTCATGTTGAAGAATACAGGCCTGAACGAAACTGGCTACCTAATATTGAAACAGCTGCAATTACTTATCCATCCACTCATGCCAATCCCCTGCGGGTTGCTGCAATGCCTTTTGGGCGTTCTACTCCTTCCGAGGGCTTGGAAGCTGAAGTATACAATATCAATTCCGGCGACGAGACTGCCTTTCGAGTTGCAGGTAATAAAGTGAAGGGGCGTTGGTTATTAGTGACCACCCCACTCATGCTGACAATCGACGATCTCTTTGACGAATATACTATGACAAGACCAATTATTGCGAGGGCTCGGCAATCAGGAGCTGCAGGTGTTCTTTGGCTTTCCAATAGACCCGGCAGGTTGGTTTATCGACACAATTTATCATTTAATGGTTCCTTAGTTCCAATAGCTGCCGCAGTGATTGAGCGCGAAGGGGGGTTGCAAATTGCTGAGCTATTAAACCAGGGAAAGAAGGTAAAAGTTAAACTCCTTTTGCAAAATGAGATACAACAAAAACCGATCAACCATAACGTGATAGCTGAAATTAAAGGAACAGATAAGCCCGATGAAGTTATTATTCTCGGCGCTCACCTCGATAGCTGGGATCTTGGTCAAGGTGCTTTAGATAACGGTTGTAATGCCGCTATGGTCATTGAGGCCGCGCGTCAAATGATGCGCTTGGCGAAAGAAGGCTACAGACCACGCCGAACGTTGCGATTCATGCTTTATAGTGGAGAAGAACTTGCTCTGTATGGTTCTTGGTTTGATGTGCACAATCATCGTCAGGAATTAGATAAAATTAAAGCGGTAATCATCTACGATCTTGGAACCGGCCATACCACAGGTTTCTCATTAGGCGGTCGCAATGATATGGCAGCCATTGTTGCTCAAGCACTAAAACCACTCACCTCTTATGGTCCATTTGCCCAGACTCAGGACGCATCAATGGATACTGATAATTTTGATTATCTTATAGAAGGTATCCCCACTCTTGTTGCAAATCAAGATAGCGAACCCTATCTTGCTTCTTATCATTCCGAGATAGATACCTTTGATAAAGTGGATCAACAAGAGCTTAAAATCAATACCGCTATAGCTTCAGTACTAATGTGGAATCTAGCGGATACAGAACATCTTGCAGCTCGTCAAAACCGTGATGATCTAATTGCCCTGCTAAAGTCTACCGGTCTTGATAAGGCTATGAAGGACGCTGAAATCTGGGATGATTTTAAGAGCGGACGCCGAGGACGGTTCTAGTCATTGTAATGACCTAGTTGAATGGTGCTGGAAAGCTAAGTACTTGTTCAATGATCGGATAATCAAAATTTTTATAGAAAATTGATTTGATTTTAAGAAATACACGTGGGACACTGTTTTTATTATGTTTTTTTCTCAGCCGTCCCGGAAAGCAAATTTAAGATTTTAATTATAGCCTTCCTAAATTATAAATTTCATATAGAAGCAATGTGGATAGATGAGCACTTTTTTTTCAAAAATAGTTAAAAGAACAGTTCAAATATACTGCATAATCGCTTTTTGTATTATAGGGAATACAGCCTCCTATGCTACCCAAACGTGTAACCCAATAGATCTATTGATTGCTAATTCTTTGAAACAAACTCCTATTTTTGAAGATTTACGTCTCTTAACTGATCAAATCGGTGGTCGTCCTACTGGTTCACCAGCCATGACTAAGGCAATGCAGTGGGCGTTAAAAACTCTTGTAAACGCCGGATTAAAAGATGCTCATTTGGAAGAATACACAGCCCCAATAAATTGGTTAGCTAAGATTGAGCGTGGAGAATATATCACTATTGGAATTTCAAATAATCCAACTTCCCATCCTGTCCGCCTCGCTGCTATGCCAATGACTACGTCTACCCCGTCACTAGGTCTGGAAGCGCCCATTTTTGCTTTATCTACGACTAAAAAAGAAGATATTAAATTGCATGCTGCTCAGATTAAAGATCATTGGCTGCTTGTCCCAACTGATCTGATGCATACCATAGATGAGTTAATTAGTGAGGATTTAGAAACACCGCCTATTTTTTCTGCAGCTAAAGAAGCAGGCGCTGTCGGAATATTATGGCAATCAAATCGAGCTGGACGCCTCCTTTATAGGCATAATGCAAGTTTTAATGGCGAGCTTATTTCTTTACCAGCAGCGATTATTGAACGAGAAGGTGCTGAGACTATCATCCGCTCATTGAAAGCAGGAGAAACTGTCAAATTTAATGCCATACTAGAAAACATAATCCAGGAAAAGCCTCATAACTATAATGTAATTGCCGAAATTAAAGGAACTGAAAAATCAGAGGAGATTATCATTCTGGGTGCACACCTTGATAGCTGGGATCTGGGGCAAGGTGCTTTAGACAATGGAAGCAATGTCGTAATGGTCATTGAAGCTGCGAGACAGATATTTTGGCTTCAACACCAAGGATTTCGACCCAAACGTACTATTCGTTTTATGCTATATAGTGGCGAAGAATTAGGATTTTATGGTTCATGGTTTGATGTAAAAAATCATCCTGAAATACTTGATTCGATAAAGGCGGTCATTATTTATGACTTCGGTACGGGACGCACCACAGGATTTTCATTAGGGGGTCGTTCAGATATGATAAACTTGGTCGATCAGGCACTCCAACCAATTAATAGCCTTGGCCCTTTTTCTCAAACAATAGATGCTTTCATTGGAACAGATAATTTTGATTATCTACTGAAGGGTATACCAACCTTAGTTTCTAATCAGGATGCTAACTCTTATCTTCAATCTTATCATGCAGAGTCAGATACATTTGATAAAGTCGATCTTCGCGAACTAAAGCTTAATACCCTTATCGCCACTGTTTTAACCTGGAATTTTGCTAATACGGATATCCCCTTTCCAGCTAGACAGCAACCTGTCGAAATAAATCAGCTTTTAGAATCGACTGGCCTCAAAAAGGAGATGGAAATTAATAATATCTGGAATGATTTTATCCAACATCTACGTTAATTTTTTCAAATGTAAAATAAGATAATTAACGAGTAAACATTGAATAATGCCTCTAAATACCCTTAACCACTCCTATGAACATTTGATTTACATCATAAGTCCTAATAGATATACTGGCAAAATTTTTTTTGATTGTTAACTTTGCATAAATGGAAAAATAGAGATGAATGAGAAACGAGAATTTAATAATTCCTATGAGTTAATTGAAAAAATTGAAAAAAAAATGCAAAGAAAAGACGGTTTTTTTGTTGACGATCGTTATCTAAAAAAATCTCGTTTAGATTCGTATGCAACTCAACCTATCCAGTTTAATTTTATAGCTGACTTTCTAAAAGAAAATACGAAAAATAATAAATTAAAATTAAACATCCAAAGCCATTCACAACTAACTAAATTGTCCGCAAAAATCTATGGAAAAGAACAAATATCTTTATCTTTTTTTCAAAACATTTTTATAAATTATCTTATACAGTACCTCAAAAAACATCCTGAAATCACCCAGCTTTCTTGCGATAGTGAATGGATTACGGATGGTGAAAAATTTAACCTGGTTGCGAAAACTAATTGTTTAATAAATTTCACATTTCATCCAAGTGAAGCCGATGAAGAAATTTTGAAATCGATTAGAACGAACTCGGTGAGAATTAACAAACTTCACTTTCAACAAGACTCAACCGACAGTCTTAGGAGTGAGGATTTCCAGTTTTTTGCAACGCATCCCTATCTTAAAATGCTTACATTTTTTGATAGAACTATTAACTCTGCTGATATTAAAACAATTGCAAGCTCCAAAAGTATTCAACACCTGGATTTGGACGATTGTGGAATTAGTGATGAGGATGTTAATGAGCTTGCAAAAATGCAGCTTATAACTCTTTCTTTGCCCTGTAATAAAATTACGGCCCGAAGCATTAAAACTCTTCTTACAAATAGCCATCTCAAAAAACTTAATTTGACAGCTAATAACATTGGCGATGAAGGCGCAGCTGTAATTGCAACAGCTTTTCAATCAGGAAAATGCACAATTGAAAGTCTTAGACTGGGAGATTGTGGTCTCAGCTACAAAGGCGCATTAGAGATTGTGAAGGCCGTTAAATCGGACAAAAATTCCCTAATAGTTCTAAATTTTTTAGATATTGATAATGAGCCTGAAGAAAAGACTATTGGCAAAAAAGGTTGCGAGCTAATTGCAGAAGCAATGAAATCAAATACTTCTATTATTATTGAGGGGTTACAAAGCCAATTTATTGAACTAATAAATAAACGAAATACCTTGATTTACCAATTCCCTGAGCACGTTAACTTGATTAAATCGGTTTGCCAGGATAAAGAGTTATATAACCCTAATTATAATGATGAACTATCGCTAAATGAATCTGAAAATGATCATCTAATTCTTCCGGAATATTTAAAAGAATTTATAAATTCTGTGGACAATTTTATGTATACAAGAAACATTGAGAACAACTCGAGGAAATTTGAAGTAAATTACAGTGATTTTGCCTGTACACTATTTAAAAAACAACTAGATCAAGGTGATTCGATAGAAGATATTTTAATCATTTTGTCGGAATCATTAATAGAAATTGAACTTGTTCCAGCAAGTTTATTGCATAAAATGGGCCGCGAATTTTTAAAAATAGAAAAATACAAAGAAGCCGAAGAATGTTTTAACAAAGCATTAAGTCTTAGCAATGCAAACGAAGTCATCAAATGCGTATCCAATATAGTCTCTTTAATCGAAGCAAAAGTGAAACAGGAAAAACCAATAGAACAATCTTTAGAACAGTTTATAAACCTCTCAAATACAACCGAGAAGCCAGATCAAATAATCTCAATGGAATGGATGTATTTAGGTGATTTGCTTAGGAATATAGGAAAAAATAAAGAAGCGGAACTCTGTTTTAAGGAAGCCTTAGTTTTGGCTGATGAAGGACAAGCAATGGATATTTTAACTATTCGAGCCTATTTAATTGATGTTCAGCTCGAACAAAATAAATTGATAGACAATGCTCTGGAAGAATTTTTAAACCTGGTGCCAACAGTTAAAAATTCTGACGAGAAACTTGTGGAGCATTTGAATTTCTTAGGTAAAACGTTTTATAGCAATAAAAAATATAAAGAAGCTGAAAGATGTTTTGGCGTAGCTGTAAATTTAACTAATTCGACTGATGTAAAATCCTGCGTAATGCAAATCAAGGCACAGCTTGAACAAAACAAGATATTAGAGCAAGATATTGAACAATGTTTAAGCCTTGTAAGAACAAATTGGCTTCCGGGAATGACCGCAGACGAGGTCTACGATCTTGGTTGCATGCTTTATGATATAGAAAAATATAAAGAAGCCGAACTATGTTTCACTCAAACCTTAAAGCCCAGTACAGAAGTGCACTTAGGGGATGCCATTTCAATGCAGTTCAATTTTGAAAGAATTGATGAAGCAGCAGAACATTACTTCATGGCTTATCAATCTGCTTTAAAAAAAGAAGATTACAAAGTGGTTTGTTCTGTATTAGACAGTCTGGAAGACCATTACTTTCGTAGCTATCAACCATCTCAGTTTTATATAGAGAGTATTCATTTAACTGTGTCAGCGGCTGATTTACCTCAACTCTAAATCCAATCTTCCATCAAAGAATATTTGGAGTTGCGAAGCGATAAGTGCCCAATTATGCATAGGTTGATTCCATTTTT